>NZ_JBBCKX010000008.1:0-210972 GCF_037153115.1 Pantoea sp. USMM079 | reverse complement strand
ATGATGGCGCAGATGGCGTACAGCCTGAAAGGCGTGGAACCTTATCAGATGAGTTTTAAGCAGTCCGCACTGTATCTGAGAAGTCATCTGAGCCTGCTACCGGGCATCTCACCGGGAAAAATACCGCGGATAATGGAAGAGATAATGGCGATGGCGCCAGGGCTGGTGCTGCCGGAAAGAAGAGTGCGGCATTACCCAAGGGCGGTAAAAAAGAGGCCACAACGTTATCCGTTGCGGCCTCCATTAAGATCTTAACTGACAAGCATTACGCAGAAATGCGGCGTTTTTGTTTCTGCGGATCAGGTGCGCACCCATAATCGCTGACTCACCATCCCGCCGAACACGTTCACCAGCAGGCCGAGAATAATCACTGACGCACCGAGAATTTCCTGCGCTGACAGGGTTTCGTCGAGTACCAGCGCAGCGCTAAGAATGCCCACCACGGGCACCAGCAGTGACAGCGGCGCCACGCGCCAGGTCTCATAGCGACCGAGCAAATTGCCCCAGATCGCGTAGCCGACAATAGTGGCAATAAACGCGAGGTAAATCAGCGCCAGCACCGTCTGCAACGAGATATTCAGCAGGCTGGTGACGATTGCTGCTTCGCCATCAAACCACCATGAGCAGGCGAAAAAGGGCACCACCGGCACCAGTGCACTCCACACCACCAGCGACATCACCGGCACCTTACGGTTACGCAGAATGATCTTGTTGGTGATATTGCCCAGTCCCCATGACAGCGCCGCCGCCAGCGTCAGCATCATGGTAGTGAGCGTAATCCCGGCAGTGGTTTGCCCCTGCATGCCCGCCGTTGCCAGCATAAACATGCCAAGTGTCGCCACCAAAATCCCGGCGATGTGGTTCCAGCGCAGTTTTTCCGCCAGCAATAAAGCCCCCAGCAGCAGCGTAAAGAACGCCTGCGCCTGTAACACCAGTGAGGCCAGTCCTGCTGGCATGCCGAGTTTGATCGCCAGAAACAGGAAAGCGAACTGACCAAAGCTGATAGTCATGCCGTACACGATCAGCCAGCGCAAAGGGATCTGCGGCCGCTTCACAAAGAAGATCGCCGGGAACGCCACCAGTGCAAAACGCAATCCCGCCAGCAGAAACGGCGGCATATCGTGCAGACCCAGTTTGATCACCACAAAATTCACGCCCCACGCCACCACTACGCACAGGGCTAACATCATATCTTTTACTGACATACTCGTTCCTTACTACAGCCGTTTCAGGCAGTCGCCGTCATCGGAGTGGCAATGTCTGCACAACAGTCATCGCCGATAACACGAAAAAAATCATCCACATTCAGCGCCATGGAACGCTCCAGCGCGCCGGCGTTAAACCACAGCGTGCCGACATCACGCAGGCGCGCATCGACGCGCAGCGCCAGTCGGTCATCAAAACTAAAGGGCGGCACCGCGCCCATCACACACTGCGTCAGTTCCTGTGCTTTCTCTGGCGCGGCAAAGCTCGACTTCTTGCCACCAATGGCGCGTGCGGCACTTTTGAAGTTGATCTTGCAGTCGCCCGGCACTATCGCCAGCAGGTAACGCGCATCGGCACCGTCAGGCATCGTCACTTCCAGCACCATCGCTTTGGCCGCCTGATTGAGATCGTTGCCGCGAATGCCGCTGATCACATCGGTCTGACCGATGGCCTCATGCTCCACCACGCGATAGTCTGCGTGGTGTTGATCCAGCAGGGCGGTGATTTTTTCATAGGTATTCATCTTCATCTCCTCGTCGAAGGCCCGGTATTAACTCCAGGCAATGGCGTGCTTCATTTTTTTGTCGGTCAGGCCAAAGAAAAAGCCCATGGTGATGCGCGTGTCGCCTTCCACGCGATCAATCTCGTGATAAAACGCAGGATTAAACAGATAGATGTCACCGCTGCGTGGGGAGAACTCACACGCCTCGCTTTGCTCAATCACGCCAGTCTGATAGCCGAGTTCACCTGGCGTTTTGAAGCGCTCATCCACCGGATGCCACTTCTTGTTGAATATCCGCAGTTCCCCGCCCGCGTGACACTCCTGCAAACAGACCACACAGCTCAGTTGATGCAGGATGTGGGTGACGGCCAAACCACTGCCTGCGGCATCGCGTACGATGTTGTCGTTATGCAGTGGATTGGCGACGCCATTGGCATGAAAGCGCACAATCGAACCCGCATAATCGCCCAACTCCGGCTCGCGGGCAGTGTGCAGACTCTCCAGACGCAATGAGTGCTTCACCCAGTTGTAAACCTGATCGCGCAGGCAGTGCAGTGACGCTGGCAGTGCTGGCTGGATGTCGCGCAGCTCGGTGAAGTAATTTTCGGGTGCGCGAGTGTGTTTAGCCAGATAGGGGCCGAGCGTGGTCAGTGCGCCATTTGGATAGCGCGAGACGCGCACCTGATCGCGGCACTGTTGCAGATCGTCCACCACCGCTTCGCGCACTTCAGGCGTCAGGAAATTGCGCAGCACCAACAGCGGCACGCGCGCGGTCACGATGTCATCCAGCCAGGTGCTTTCGACGAACATTTTTGGATGGATAACGCGTATCTGATTGAAAATGGCCATGCTGATCACTCCCCAAGTGGAAATTCATGAAGTTCATGGTTGTTCATGCGACGCCAGTCAGACGCCGTGCCCAGTGCAGCAATAGGTTCAGAAGAGATAAAAGTGGTGCTGTTATTTTGATAATGATGCAACGTGAAATAGTCAGGATAAGGGGTGTCATCGGGATGCCACTGCCACGCCCAGGCTTTATCCCGGGTGACAAAAATCGCATTAGCCGCACTGCCACCCGGTGCCACGCGCGCCATCTTGCTGCGCAGGTAGTCACGGGTAAAATCGGCAGGCGTCACCTGGTCGACGATATATTCAAGGTATTCGGCGGAGTCAAAGCGCGATTCCGCCATGCCCAGTTGCGCATAGACCGTGGGTAAAAAGCCGTTGTGCATCATGTACCACTGCGTCGCGCCGCTGGTGCGCCACAGCGGATGGGAAAACTCGATGCCGTGATTTTTGCTCAGCGTGGCGTGGCGGACATGTACCGCCAGAAAACGACTATGACGCAATGCATCAACATCAATGCCAGGCAGCGCATCAGCAAAGGTGCCAGTGCCATGCAGGGTGCGAATCTTTCCCTGATCCAGCCACAAACAGCCCCAGCCATTCGGGTGCTGTTTGATCGGGCCGTCATGCGTGGCGGTTTCGCCACAGCTCATGGCGCGTGCGGCGTCCAGTACCGCTGCCGCATCAAACTGGCCGCTTGACAGAATCATTCTGCACATAGAAGATCTCTCCGGGGGGCTAAGGACGGAACGTCGAGAATCTGCTGGAACACCGCTAACACATCGTCACGGCTGTCTGCGGCAAGACGGAAGGTGGCGAGGATACCCGCATGGCGGGTGAGATCGGCGTAGAGCGAGGATCGCGGCGAGACGGCCAGCGCGGGCAGATTGAGCGGTGGCAATAACTGACCGCGCTGATGTTGGGCGATCCAGCGTTCCGCAGCGTCGTACTGCAGGCGCTGACGCAGGCGCAGGCGACCAATGGCCTGGGCTTGCTTAGGGAAGTGCAGCACCGGCAAACCCCGTCCGGCTTCAATCTGAAACGCCACCTCCGCCCAGTTAATGCCGGTAACTTCTTCGACCAGATTCACCACGCCCATGCCCGATAAGCGGAAGCCCATTTCGAGGAAGTGCGGTTCACCGTTCACCATGATGAAATCGATGTGGAAGGCGCCCTGGCGATAGCCAAAGGTCTCACAGCAAAAGCTCATCAAACTGGCAAAGGCAGCAGGCAGCTGTTGTGCAGCCATCGCCACATGGCCGGATTCGTAAAAGCTGATACAGCCTTCTGCATCGATGTGGTGCTCGATCACCTTCTGACAGCAGGTCAGCGCCACCGCGTGTCCGTTATCCACCACACCTTGTAGTGAATATTCGTCGCCCGGCAGCCAGCTTTCGACAATAAAGCCGCTAAAGCCGCGCCCGCCGTAGTTCATGGTCTCCACCAGCTTGCCGATCACCGCATCGAGCTGGCTGGCCTCTTCCACCAGCCAGATCCCTAATCCGCCGCCGCCATCTACCGGTTTGATCACGCAGGGATACAGCAGTGCATCACGCGCGTCACGAATGCTCAGCGGTGAGGCAAAGAAGCGAAACTCCGGCTGTGGAAAGCGTGGCCAGGCTTTACGCAAGGCCATGCGCTGTGCGTACTTATCCGGCGGAATAAAGCAAGGTCCGGCATCCGGCCCGGCCAGCAGTTCGCGTACGCGACCGGCGCTGGCGTTGTAGGCTTCAAAGCCTGCCAGCACCACCTGAGGATGTTCCAGTAAGCCCGCGCGCAGACAGGCTTGTAACACATCCCACGGATTTTCCGGGCGATCGAGACGCACAATCAGATCGAACGGCAGCTGAATGCTTAAGCTTTGATAGTCGACAAAGTCGCCCATCTCCGCCAGCACGGTAAAATAGCCCTCACGTTTTGCCACCGCACAGTACGGATTTTGCCCGTCACGCGTGGCACCAATCTGCAGGAAAATCTTTCTCATCGCGTCGCCTTACCGGGTTATCGCCCGGAGATCACTTCAGTGACGATGTCTTGCAAGGCACCGTTGTTGACCTGAATCACTGCTTTGTGCGGATCGAAACGCAGCACGCGTGAAAGCGCATCGCCGCGCGTGCCATCCAGCAGCGTATTGACCTGTGCACTGCGCCAGCACTGGCGCATCTGTGCAATCGTCAGGCCGGAGAGCTGCTCCAGCTGCTGTGCCAGCAGCAAATCATCGCTATCGCCGCATAGCAGCGCCCGCACCGCCTGTTCATCAGGCGCCTGATCGAGCTGTTGTAGCCAGACATTGAGCTGCTGGCCCTGCGCGATAAACGGCGAATAGATCATGCACACCAGCTGGGTTTCGTTGAGGCCAAACGCCTGTTCGGCAAACTGCGCTGCACGCTGGCGAGCACGTTCAATCGCCGCATCGTCCTGATAACGCGCCGCCATTTCCGCAATCAGCTGCGGCGGGAAATCTTTCTTCTCCATCAGGCCGAGCGCAAAGCGCACATATTCGCGAATGCCTTCGGCGTAGCTACGCTGCATCAGCGTCTCCGCTCGCAGACCGCGAATATGTGCCATTAACGTCGGGTTGCCGCAGTCCGATTCAGAGAAGCTGAACATCAGCTCATCGAAGCGGAAGTGCATGAACTCGGTGAGTAGCGACCAGTGCGCACCCGCTTCATAGGCGGTGTCCTGATAGATGTTGAAGAACAGCGGATCGCGTGCCAGCTGCCAGGTGATGCGATGGGCCGGGGTAACCTGCTCGGCGCCGTAAATGTCGGCGAAATAGCGTTCTGCCACGCCATCCAGGGTTTGCAGAAAGCCGCTAAAGCCGCGCGATTTGTCGGCGACCGGCGCATCAAACAGGCGTGAAAGATGGCGTGCCCAGGCGAGGTAAGCGGTTTGCTCCTGCGGCGAATCACCAGTGATGATCACATCCACGCCGCCCTCGTAGTGCGCGGCAAGGCCAAACGAGTTCACCATGCTGAGGTTGCAGGCGTTACAGAAAGTGGAGCGCGCATCGGCACGAAAGCGATGGCCATTCATCAGCACATCGTTGCGATTCTGCTGGCGTACGCTGTCGGGCATCGGCAGATGACGTTCGAAGTGGCGGATTTGCAAGCCATCAGTCACCAGGCATTCGGTAAAGTCATCACCCGGAATGTGCAGTGCACGATATACGCGGTCGATATTTTCCATCACGCTGTCGTTCATCGCCGCATGACGATTGGTGCTGATGCGCAGCTGGAAGGTGCTGCCCTGCTGCTGCCAGATCAGCCCCTGAATGTAGCGCACATACGCCACCATATAGCTGCTGTCTTTCCCGCCGCCATAGGCGAGTAGCACGCGATTGTTAGCGGGATTGTCGCTATCGGGCAGGGCGGCAAGTAAGCGTTGAGAACAGCGTTGAGCAGAATCGATAATCGCGGGCGTCAGATAACCTTCAATTTCTCTCATCATGGTGGACAGATTATTCATTTTTCACTTCATCCTTTGGCTAATAAAATCGCCGTTACCGTGCTGGCGGCAACGGGCAGGAAAAGGGGCCACGAAGTTGCAACGGAATGAATGTCTGAAGCTGAATTAACAGATGCAGCCTAAAGTACTTTGAATGTAATCTGATGGATACGCACAGATCAGCACGATATAGGGTGGAACAGATGGCGGATGGAACGGGTGAACAGGAGAGTCAGAGTAGTCGTTACCGTCAGATTGCAGAGCAGATAAAACAGGCCATTCACAGCGGATCGCTGCCGCCCGATAGCCGTTTACCGTCGGTGCGCACGCTGGCGACGCAGTACAGCGTCAGCATGACCACCGCGCTGAAAACATTACGCACGCTGGAGGATGAGCACTACGCGGTGGCGCGTCCTAAGTCCGGCTTTTTTGTGGCACCCCTTAAGGTTCCGGTGACGTTACCGGCAGCGATCAACAGCGAACAGCCGCGTGAAGTCGCGCCGCTGGACGAGCAAACCGAGCTGCATCTGGCCATGCTGGGCTCCGATTGTCGTGTGCGGCTGGATCTGGCCAATGGCGATATCTCGCTCTATCCGGTCAAGAAAATTGGATTGCTGATGCGCCAGATGGGGTACAGCAAACCGGCACTGCTCGGCAACACGGTGAAAGGCACCGGCTATGCGCCGCTGAAAGCCGAAATTGCGCGCCGTGCGGTGGATTATGGCTGCAATATCAGCGCCGATGACATCCTGATCACCAACGGTTGTATCGAAGCCATCTCACTGGCTTTGCGCGCCACCACCCGCCCCGGCGATATCGTGGCAGTGGAATCGCCGTGCTACTTCGTGCTGTTGCAGATGCTGCATAATCTCAATCTGCGCGTAATTGAAGTGGAAGCCGGGCCGGAAGGTTATGTTAACGTCAGCAAACTTACCGCGCTGTTTCAGCGTAAAGCGGTGCAGGCCTATCTCACCATCAACAACATCAATAATCCGCTGGGGAAAAGCATTCCCAACGAGCAGAAAGCCTATATTGCGCGTCAGGCCGATGAGAATGATGTGGTGATTATTGAGGATGATATTTTCGGTGATACGGCGTTTGGCGATCGCCGTCCGTTCCCGATGCGCGCCTTTAGCCCGAATGCCATTCTGTGCAGCGGCTTCTCGAAAACGGTGGCGCCCGGTATCCGCATTGGCTGGGTGCACAGCAGTAATTACATGCGCAAAATCGCCTCGCTGAAATACACCACCAGCATGGGCACCTCGGTGTTGTCACAGGCAGCGATTGCTGAACTGCTGCGCAGCGGCGGTTACGATGCGCATCTGCGCAAATTGCGTCGTGAGCTGAAGAATCAAATCCACCATATGCGCCAGGCGGTGTTGCGCTACTTCCCTGCGGGCACACGTGTATCGGATCCTGAAGGCGGCTATGTGTTGTGGGTGGAAATGCCCATTCAGTCGTTAAACGTGCGTGCGCTGTTTCTTAAAGCGCGTAACGCGGGTATCGGTATCGCGCCGGGACATATCTTCGCCACCGATCATCGCTACGATCACTGTTTCCGGCTGAACGCCGGTTTTGGCTGGAATGCGGAAGTGGAGGAGGCGATCAAGCAGCTGGCGCAATGGTGCCAGCTATCGCTGGTGGCGGATAAATAGAGATTATTTGGAAGTAGTTCACAAATTTAAATAAACATCGGCTGCTGTGTTTATTATTCACTACCAGTTAATGGAATCACTAATTTATTCTTGTCTGGCTTGGTTTATCATTAAATATATGAAATAGATGACAAGGATAAGTAATGAAAATTTTTGGAAAGGATATCCCTACACGTGGATTCATTATTTTCGCATTGTGGATTTGGACTTTCTTTACCCTATCGCATGAATCCTTACCCTATGTCCCGGTGAATAATCCTGGATGGGTTGGCGTAGTAGCATGGTTATTTATGCTGATCGGAGCCTATGCTTTTTATTCAAGCCTGTTCCGATTTTACGACTGGTACAATAATAAATAATGCATCAACGCCTCCCGATTAATTTCGAGAGGCGTTTTAAAAGATTGGTTTAGCCAATCTTCTCCAGCTCTTCCGCCAGAATCTGCACCGCGCGTTCAATCTTCTCCGCATCCGGTACATAGTTCATGCGCATACATTGATGTGTATGCGGCCATTCCTGTTCCAGACCAGGGAAGAAGAAGTGGCCCGGCACCATCAGCACGCCGCGCGCTTTCAGGCGCTGATACAAGGCTTCGGTGCTGATCGGCAGATCGCGGAACCACAGCCAGAGGAAAATTGCCCCTTCGGGTTTGTGGATCAGGCAGCGTTCTTCCGGCAGATAGCGGCGCAGAATGGCAATCGTCTCGCTGACCTTGGCCTGATAGAACGGCTTGATCACCTCTTCCGACAGACGCAGCAAATCGCCACGCACAATCATCTCAGTGGCGATCGCCGGGCCGATGCTGCCTGGCGCTAAACTGATAATCCCATTCATGTTGCCAATCGCGCTGATCGTGCTCTCATCGGCGACGATAATGCCGCAACGTGCACCCGGCAGGCCGAGTTTCGACAGGCTCATGCACAGAATGGTATTTGGGTTCCACAGCGGACGGGCTTCGCTGAAGATAATGCCGGGGAAGGGCACACCGTAGGCGTTATCGATCAGTAGTGGCACGCCGTGCTGCTGTGCCAGCGCATCCAGCTGCATCAGCTCGTCATCGGTGATCACGTTACCGGTCGGGTTGGTTGGGCGCGACACGCAGATCAGGCCCACGTCCTCATTCAGCGGCAGGTGGTCGAAATCGACGTGATACTTGAACTGACCTTCTGGCAGCAGCTCAATGTTCGGCCTGGCGGAAACAAACAGATCTTCTTCCAGTCCGGCATCGGCGTAACCGAGATACTCCGGTGCCAGCGGGAACAGCACGCGTTTTTTACTGCCGTCGGCGCGACGACCCGCGAACAGGTTAAACAGATAGAAGAACGCGCTCTGGCTGCCGTTGGTCAGCGCAATATTTTGTGCGGTAATCGGCCAGCCCAGCTCTTCACGCAGCATTTTCGCCAGCGCATCCAGCAGCAGCGTTTTACCACGCGGACCGTCGTAATTGCACAGCGCTTCGCTCAGTTTTCCGTCCTGATGCATCTGCAGCAGCAGCTGGTTGAAGTAGTCATTAATGGCCAGGATCTGCGCCGGATTGCCGCCGCCAAGCATAATGGTGCCGGGCGTGCGCAGGCCTTCACCCATGTCTTCCATCAGACGTGAGATGCCGGAATGTTGAGTAAATTTGTCGCCGAACTGAGAAAAGGACATAGGAAGTTAAAACATTGTAATCGGGAATGGGCAACCACCATAGCGCCCGCCACGGGCAGGCGCAATGGCTAAAGCAGCAAGCTTAGGCCTGGATCTGGGGGTTAACGCAGTTTTTCTCGACTTTGCCGCTCAGCGCAGCAATCAGATTGTCCACCGCATCACGTGCCATGCCGTAACGCGTTTCATGGGTGGCTGAGCCGATGTGCGGCAGCGCTACCACGTTTGGCAGCTTGAGGATCTCCGCATCAGCGGGCACCGGCTCCACTTCAAACACATCCAGACCGGCTGCGTGAATCGTGCCGTCCTTCAATGCCGCCGTCAGCGCCTGCTCATCCACCACCGGGCCGCGACCTGCGTTAATCAGGATGGCGCTGGGTTTCATCATCTTGAGCTGTGCAGCGCCAATCATATGATGTGTCTGCTCAGTCAATGGCAGGCTGATACAGACAAAATCACTCTCTTTCAGCAGCGTTTCAAGGTCACAAGCACGCGCACCGAAGCGGGTTTCCGCCTCTTCATGCTGACGGCGTGCGTTGTAGAGAATGTTCATGCCAAAGCCGAAGTGCGCACGCTGCGCCAGCGCCAGGCCGATACGGCCCATGCCAAGAATCCCCAGGGTTTTGTGATGCACGTCGATGCCGAAATGTTCTGGTCCGATGCTTTTCTTCCATTCACCGGCCTTAACCCATTGATCCAACTCGGTGACGCGACGGGCGGTGCTCAGCACCAGCGCCATCATGGTATCGGCCACGGTTTCGGTCAAAACGGTTGGCGTGTGCATCAGCAGTACATTGCGCTGATTTAAGGCTTCGACATCAAAGTTGTCGTAACCCACAGACACGGTAGAACAAGCGCGCAGTGCGGGCATCTTTGCCAGCAGATCGCCATTTACCTTACCACCAGAACCCAGCAAACCCTGTGCTTCAGCAAACTGTGCGGCATGCTGTTGCACAGTTTCGGGGGAGACGTCATGCACTTCGGTGACGGTAAAATGGGCATCCAGTTTAGCGCGCAGATCGTCTGGCAGGCTCTTATAAAGAATCACAGCAGGTTTCATCATTTGCTCCCTGTAGAACGTGTGACGGGCGACCTGAGCCGCCCGGAAAAGTCATTTCTTACGCTTTCAGGCGTGCTTCGCCCCATGAATCGGTGCTGTCTTGTTCTCCGCGGGCTTGACGATTAACGTCAGCCACACCGAGACCAGCAGCGCGGCACCCATAAAGATATAAGAGGCAGCAGGACTGCCGGTTGCGCCATTAAGATAGCCTACAATCCACGATCCGATGAAGGAACCGAGTGCGCCCATGCTGTTAATCAGCGCCATGGCACCGCCAGCAACGTTGCGTGGCAGCATCTCAGTAATCAGGGCAAAGAACGGGCCGTAAGGGGCATACATCGCGCCACCGGCAATCACCAGCAGCGCATACGACAGCCAGAAGTGGCTGGAACCGACCAGATAGGAGCCAAGGAACGCCAGCGCCCCAATCAGCAGCAGCGGCCAGACAAACAGCTTACGGTTTTGCTTTTTGTCAGACGCCCATGACACCACGACCATCGCAATGGTCGCCACCAGATAAGGCACTGCTGAAAGCCAACCCGCCTCGACCATGCCCATCTGTGTGCCGTTACGCAGAATCGAAGGCAGCCACAGTACGAAACCGTACACGCCAATGCTCCAGGCAAAATATTGCATGCACAGAATGATCACATTGCGATTGCGGAAGGCTTCGCCATAGTTACGCACCGCTTTGATGCCTTCCTGCTCTTTCTGCAACTGCGCCTGCAGTGCTGATTTCTCTTCGTCGCTCATCCATTTGACTTGTGCTGGCTTGTCCTGCACCAGGAACCACCAGGCCACGGCCCAGATCACCGCCGGGATGCCTTCGAAGATAAACATTTCACGCCAGCCGAAAGCATTAATCAGATAGCCGGACACCACCGACATCCACAGCACCGTGACCGGATTGCCGAGGATCAGGAAAGTGTTGGCGCGCGAACGTTCCGACTTAGTGAACCAGTTACTGATGTAAATCAGCATCGCCGGCATCACCGCCGCTTCCACCACGCCGAGCACGAAACGAATCGCTGCCAGCATCGGAATGTTGCTTACCACGCCGGTTAATGAGGCACAACCGCCCCACAGAATCAGGCACCAGAAAATCAGCTTCTTCACGCTGCGGCGTTCGGCATACACCGCGCCGGGGATCTGGAAGAAGAAATAGCCAAGGAAGAACAGGGCACCCAACAGCGATGACATGCCTTTGGTGATGCCGAGATCGTCATTAATCCCTGCGGCAGAGGCGAAGCTAAAGTTCGCCCGGTCCAGATACGCCAGACTGTAGGTGATAAACACGATGGGCATGATAAACCACCAGCGTTTTGGCGCGATTGTCTGCGATTTCATGGGTGACTCCTCTGTTTTGAGGCGGGCACATTCAATGGATGCGCCTCGAAATAATCGGGTTGTGTAGAGACAGACGGATTAACCAGGTACACCTGAATGCGTACCCTCCTGCAGGGTCACCGATTAAGGCAACCGCTTAATTAAAAATCGCCCAGCGCCGCGCGCGTCGGCAGGCCTTCACTGTCGCCGGCGACCTGAATCGCCAGCGAACCAATCTTGTTACCGCGCAGAATCGCCTGTGGCAGCGATTTGCCCTCCAGCAGTGCGCTGATCAGGCCCACGGCAAAACCATCGCCCGCGCCGACGGTATCCACCACGTTATCGACGAGAATCGGTGCGACATTGCCCTTTTCACCATCGGCGGTTTTATACCAGGCGCCGTCGCAGCCGGTTTTGATCACCACAGCCCGTACACCTTTATCCAGATAGAAATCGGCGATGGCTTCTGGCTGACGATAGCCGGTCAGAATGAACCCTTCTTTCTCACCCGGCAGCACCCAGTCTGCGTACTCTGCCAGCAGATTCAGCTGCTTACGCATTTCCTCCTCGCTGCGCCATAACACCGGGCGCAAATTCGGATCGAAGGAGATGGTTTTGCCGCGCGAACGCATCTCTTTGGCCGCATGTTTGGTCAACTCAAGCGAGCTGTCGGAGATCGCCGCCGCCACACCGCTCAGGTGCAGATGACGCGCGCCACCAAAATAATCCGCATTAAAATCGTCTGGTGACAGATGGCTGGCGGCGGAGCCAGCGCGGAAATATTCCACTTCAGGATCGGAACCGTCATCGACGCGCGACTTGAGCTGAAAACCGGTGCGATAGCGGGTATCGGTGGTCACACAGTGATGATCGACCTTCTCTTTCGCCAGCTGTTGCAGCGTAAAACGGCCGAAACTGTCATCGCCGACGCGGCTGACCCAGCCGACCTGTAAACCAAGGCGCGCCAGGCCGATGGCTACATTCAGTTCGGCACCGGCAATACGTTTGACGAAGCCCTCTGCGGCGGCGAGATCCCCGCTTTGCTGAGCGATAAACATCGCCATCGCTTCGCCAATCGTGACCACATCCAGTTGCTTCATCATCGACTCCTTACAGCGCACGTAGCAATTCAACGTAATGGCGTGTCACGGCCAGCAGATCTTCGCCTTCGAGTGGGAACTCGATGCCGCGCGGCGCATCAGCAGGCAGTGCGTTAAGCAATGTGCGCCAGCTGCCGTCGGTTTCGTCCAGCGCCACCGCACGGAAGCTCTCGCCATGTGGCACCGCGGCTTTCACGTGAATGTAGCTGACGTAACGGCTGAGCTGCGCCGCTGCCTGCAAGGCGTCTTCGCCGGTCCACTGCCAGTTGCCCATGTCGAAGGTCATATCCAGCGGCAGGGCGGCATCGCAGGCACGATGGAAGAAGGTCTGCATCGGGGCCAGTTTGCTGTCTGGCGTTTGATCGTTTTCCACCACCACGGTTACTGGCGATGCGGCGAGTACCTCAACCAGCGCAGCGTCGGAGAGATCGACAAAATGGCCGAGGGCGATTTTCAAACGCTTAGCGCCAATCTGTTCGGCTTCCAGCAGGAACTGCCCCAGACGAGGGTTGAGCGAGCCATCTTCCAGCCACAACGCTTCCGGCACCGAGTAGCTGGCACTGAGCTGCTGTTGAGCAATTGCCTCGTTGAGCGAATGCAGTCTCAGCAGATCATCTTCGCTGAATAGCTCACGACGGATTTCTACGCCATCCGCGCCAGCGGCTTTGATCAGCGGCAGCAGGGCGGTTTGACCACCTAACTCAGCGACTTTGTGCGTGCCGTAGGCGGCGGTCACCACGATGATTTCCGGATGTGCCATGTTGTCTCTCCTTTGAACTCGGAAGGATGCGGTCTGAGCCGCCCATTGTTTTAAATCGATGTCTTTAAAAAAACCTAAATGGAACCGGTTCCAAATGAAAGGAAGAGAGTGTGGAATTATGATCCTGCTCACGAAGTGAGCCAGAGAAAAGGGGATTAGCGCAGCGGCTGGCTGGAGCCGCGCACAATGAGCTCACCGGGGAAAACCTGCTCATTGATCGGCTGCTCATTACCGTCAATGCGTGAGATCACCTGTTCCAGCGCCGCATAGCCAATTTGCCAGGTGGGCTGTTTCAGGGTGGTGATACCCACGCCTGCCAGTGCGGCCCACTCCAGCTCATCAAAACCAAGCAGGCCAATGGTTTCACCCCAGCGCTGTTCGAGACGCTGCAAGGCGCGCGCCACCTGTAAGGTCAGCGCACCGTTAGCGGCCATCACCGCGCAGCGTTTGTCACTGTGGCGTTGCTGGAATGTCCGCAGCACCTGCTCCAGCTGTTCTGGCTGATGCAGGGGGACTTCGGCGTTTTCCGCCATCACGCCGGCGTGGGCTTTGCTGGTGTCATAGAATGCGCCAAGGCGTTCACGGCGGGTGTTGACGCTACCTAAGGGTTCGCTGAGGAACAGCAGGGCATCGTAACCGTTGTCCAGCAGATGCTGGGTGGCAATTTGCGCGGCTTCGGGGTTATTCAGGCCGACCACATCACAGGCGAAGTCAGGGATTTTGCGGTCGATCAGCACCATCGGCAGCATCGACTGCTGCAGGCGCTTCAGCACCTCTTCGTGCATCCCGACCGCGTTCACCACGATGCCCTCAACCTGATAGCTGCTCAGCAGTTGCAGATAATACTGCTCGCGATCGACTTCGTTGTTGGTGTTACACATCAGCAGCGTAAAGCCCTGCGCGCGGCAGGCCGCTTCGATACCGCTCAGCACATCCACGGAATAGGGATTAGTAATATCCGCGATAATCAGGCCAATCAGCCGCGTGCGGCCACGCTTCAGGCCGCGTGCCATCTGGCTGGGACGATAATCGAGGTCGGCAATCGCCTGTTCAATACGGGCTTTGAGATCGGGCGAGAGCAGATTCACTTCGCCATTAAGATAGCGGGAAACGCTGGTTTTACCGGTTTTTGCCGTGCGGGCAACGTCACTGATTGTGGCTCGTGGCGGCCTGGTTTTCATCGCATACACCTGAATAATAAAATCAGGCGAAGACTATCACAGCGCGGCGCGCACGCAATCATTGTGCATCAGAAGTGAGGCGCAACATCGGTTGCCACAGCGTCTGGAGTTCCTCAAGCGGTGCACCTTCCAGTAGTTGCAGCACCATTTCGGCCACGCGTTCGCCAATGCGCTGCTGCGACAGTTGCAGAATCGCGTTCACCGGATGATCGATAATGGAGTCATGCGGCAAGCCATCATAGACATAAAGTGGGATCGCCCGCGCGCCGCTTAAACGGTCGGCCTGCTGCAACGCGATGGCCGCACCTTCACCCAGCGGGGCACAATCCGTAATGATGGCCTGAGGCGCAATATCCTGCGCCAGCCAGCGTTGCGTTTGCTGATAACCGGCACGACGCGTTACCGGCAACGCGGCCAGCATGGTAGGCGCGATCGGCGGTTGGTGCTGCGTGAGGGCATCGATAAAGCCGTGGCGACGATCGAGGATATACGTGCAGGGCTCGTTGCCGCCAAGATAGGCAAGCCGCGACAGGCCTTGTTGCAGACAGTGTTCAGCGGCCAGCAGGGTGCCTGCATGATTATCGTAATCAAACCAGGCATAAGGTTGCGGCAGCTGGCTGCGGCCCAGTGTGAGAAAGCGATAGCCTTTCTGCTGCAAACGCTGCAGACGGATATCATGCGGTTGGGTATGGGTGAGAATCAGCGCATCCAGCGCGCCACTGCGCAGCAAGCGCATCAGCGTGCGGTGCTTATCCTGCGGTTTATCCGGCAGGATCATCAGATCAATGTCATGCTGAGCAAGGCGTTGATCCAGCGTCAACAGCATTTCACTGTAATAGCTGTCATTCAAAGAGGCGGTGCTGACCGGGAAAACCAGCCCGACGGCATTGGCGCGCCCGGTCTTCAGACGGCGCGCGGCATCATTCGGACGATAGCCGCGGGAAGTGGCTTCTTCTTCAATACGTTTACGCGTGGCGGCCGCAACATCGTCATAGCCATTTAGCGCACGACTCACGGTGGTAACAGAGAGGCCGAGGGCAGCGGCAATGGCTTTGAGCGACATGATGACGTTTTCCACTGATCAAATTTTGATCACGCTAGCATAAAGTATTTCACGGCTCTATTGGTTGACGATTATAGAGCGTTATCTGATACAAAAAGCGTCAATTGCGGTGTAAAAACGTGCGGAAAAGCCGATCTGCAGAAACAGATCGGCGAGCGGGATTAACCCAGTGGACTCAGCGTGATCTCGACGCGGCGGTTTTGTGCTTTACCCGCTTCGGTGCTGTTGCTGGCCACCGGATTATCCGGGCCCATGCCCTGCGTGCGCAGACGGTTCTGGGCTACGCCTTGCAGAATCAGGCCGCTGGCCACACTCTCCGCACGCTGTTGCGACAGGCGCATATTCAGCGCGCGCGTACCGGTGCTGTCGGTGAAGCCCACCACATTGACGGCGGTTTTAGGATACTCTTTCAGCACCATCGCGACACCTGTTAAGGTGTTAGCACCTGCGGGTTTCAGGTTGCTGCTGTTAGAGTCAAAGGTGACGTTATTCGGCATATTCAGCACGATGTTATCGCCCTGACGCGTCACGCTGACGCCAGTACCGCGCATTTTGTCGCGCAGCTTCGCTTCCTGCACATCCATGTAATAGCCGACGCCACCGCCCAGCGCCGCACCGGATGCGGCACCAATCAGCGCGCCTTTGCCGCGATCTTTCTTCGACGATGACAACACGCCAACGCCTGCACCCAGCACGGCACCTAAGCCCGCGCCGATGCCGGATTTCCCGGCCTGCGATTCGCCGGTATAAGGATTGGTGGTACAACCGGACAGCACAACGCTGCCGCTGAGTAACAAGGCCAGCGTCAAACTACGCTTTTTCATTGAAAATCCCTCACAAAGTCACACGGGGAAAATGCCCCAAAACGGCACTATTATGCCGTTCAATAATGGGGAAATGCGTGAGGGTCAGTCTTAAAGTGTAAAGTTTTGCGTTAAAGATTATCGGGATGGCAGAAACAGCTGGTTTGATGATCGTTAATCAGCCCGCACGCCTGCAAAAATGAATGGCAGGTTGTGGGACCGACGAATTTAAAACCACGCTTCTTTAACGCCTTAGAGAGCGCAATGGCAGGCTCGGAGGTGGTGGGCGCCAGCTTGTAATCAGCGAAACGGTGCAAAATCGGCTGATTATCGACGAATGACCAGATAAAGCGTGAAAAGTCTTCGCCTTCCGCTTCCAGCGCCAGCATGGCTTTGGCGTTATTGATGATCGCCTCCAGCTTGCCGCGATGACGAATTAATCCGCTGTCTTGCAGCAAGCGCAGCATGTCTGCCTCATCCATCAACGCCACGGCCTGAGGATCAAATTCGTGGAACGCGCGACGATAGTTCTCACGTTTCTTGAGCACGGTGATCCACGACAAACCCGCCTGTTGTCCCTCAAGGCAGATCATTTCAAATAAGGCCCGCTTATCAGTTTGCGGCACACCCCACTCATTATCGTGGTACGCCAGATAGAGTGGATCCTGTGTTACCCAGCCACAACGTTGCATATTACTCTCCCTAAGCATGAGGAAAATACAGTTAATCCCTTGACGTATTACAGAATCGATTAATAGTTAATCAATGGGTGCCGATAATCAATAAACCTGAATCTTAACGCCCGTTTCCTTTCTGGCTCGTCAGGAGTCTTTCATGTTGCAGAAAAGTGAGTGGACAGGCCAGCACAATCTCATGCTGGCTTTTGGCAGTGTGTGGCTGTTATTTGCGGCGCTGCCGGCTTACGCCTGGGATGAATCGGGCGCGGATTATGTGCCGGATTACAATGCGATACTTGCTGAAAAGATTTCCAGTAATCACCTGATGTTGACAGAAGATCGTGACATCAGCCTGATGGATGCCGCGCTTAATTCACCGGATGAGAGCGCGATGGTGCTGCACAGTGAAAAAGCCAGCGTGGGGAATGCCCCCTTTGCTAACCGCTATTCGGCAGGCTGGCAGATGCCGATGAGTGCGACGCTGCGCACCGGTCCGGTGGCGCAATTCGCGGTGGATGATTCGCGAGTGAGTTGCCCGAAGTGTGAATTTGTCGATGGCAATCACGCCGGACATATTGCCTCACTGGGCTGGCGCGTTGATTCCACCCTTGACTGGATTTCACCCTGGGCACAGGTTAGCTACAGCCATCAATTGAGTGATGAAAATGCGTCATCGCTGCGCGATCGCCCCGAGGAGATCGGCCATGAAAGCAACTGGGTGGATGTCAGCGTGGGGGCCAATGTGCCGTTTGGGCAAAATATGGCGGCTTTCGCCTCCTTCTCGCAAACCGGTGCGGTGATCAGCGGTGAACAGTTTATTTACAGCCTTGGCGTCAGCGCCAGCTTCTAAATCCTGCGCGATCCATCGCGTTAAAACAGGTACACTGACCGCTTAGCGCTGAATCTATCGGCGCTCCGGGTTGGTCAACGTCAGGTTTCTTCATGTCAGTTAAAATCTTATCTTCAACGCTGGTGGGGCTGGATGGCTTTTGCCAGGATCCGCTTGCCGTGTTGCAGCAGGCCGATAACGGCGTGCTGGCGGTGCTGCACAACAATGCGCCCGCTTTTTATGCGCTGACACCGCAGCGTCTGGCACAGTTGCTGGCGCTGGAAGCCGCAGCGCAGCAGCCAAATGATGTCACGCTGGATGACAGCCTGTTCCATACCGATGCGGCACCGATTGCCACACCGGTAGGCAAGTTTGCCATGTACGCGGGCTGGCAGCCGGATCACGATTTTCAGCGGCAGGCCGCCATCTGGGGTGTGGCGCTGAATGAACCGGTCACCGCAGCCGAACTGGCTACCTTTGTGGCTTACTGGCAGGCCGAAGGCCGACTGTTCCATCATGTGCAGTGGCAGCAGAAACTGGCGCGCAGCGTACAAATGAACCGCGCTGCTAATGGCGGTCAGCCCAAGCGCGATATCACCCAGATCAGCAATACTCAATATGATATTCCCGATGGATTCCGAGGTGAGTGATGAAAACGCCGAACGATCTTTTCAGTCGCCTGAAAAAATTTATGCCTGCGGATGTGCAGCCGAAATTTAAAAACGGTGAAGAGCTGCTGGCGTGGAATCAGGAGCAGGGCCGTCTGCGCTCTGAAGCCATCGTGCGCGAAAACCGCGCCATGAAAATGCAGCGTATCATGGGCCGTTCCGGTATCCGTGAGCTGCACATGAACTGCTCGTTTGATAACTATCGTGTCGAGAATGATGGTCAGCGCAAAGCACTCGCGCTGGCGCGGGAGTATGCCGCCGGGTTCGACAACAGTATCGCCAGCTTCGTGTTTTCTGGCCGCCCTGGCACTGGAAAAAACCATCTGGCCGCCGCCATCGGTAACGACCTCATTCTGCGTGGCAAAAGCGTATTGATTGTCACCGTGGCCGATTTGATGTCGAGCATGAAAGGCACCTTCAGCGGTGGCAGCGACATCACCGAAGAGCGCTTGCTGCAGGATCTTAGCCATGTGGATCTGCTGGTGATCGATGAGATCGGCATGCAGAGCGAATCCCGCTACGAAAAAGTGATCATCAATCAGATTGTCGATCGTCGCTCATCGTCAAAACGCCCAACCGGCATGTTGTCGAATCTGGACCCGGCGGGAATGAACGGCTTATTAGGTGAGCGCGTGATGGATCGTATGCGTCTCGGCACCAGTTTGTGGGTGCGCTTCGATTGGGAAAGCTATCGCAGCCGTGTACGCGGTGATGAGTATTGAGTCAGGTGGGCGCGCGATGAAAGCAGCCGGTAAAGGCCCCGCATTACTTCGATTAAACAACCTTAAGCGCGTGATGACGCAACTGCGTAGCACACGTATTACTTCCCGCCAGGATATCGCGCTGGCGCTGCAGCTGAGTAAAAACACCGTATCCCTGATTGTGGATGATTTGCTGGCGCAGGGCCTGATTCACGAACTCGGCCCGGTGAGCGTGGCAGCGGCTGGACGCCCAAAAATCGAAATTTCGCTACGCGCGGAAAAGCTAAAAAGCGCCGGCATCATGGTGGAGCGCAACGCCATTCACTGGCGCGTCTGTGATTATTTCTCGCAGGTGATTGCGGAACAGACCTGGCAAACGGCGACCGCCGATCCTGAGCAGCTGCTGCGTGAGCTGGAGGAAGTGTGCCAGACCTTGCACGCCGCGCATCCTGAACTGCTGGGCATCGCCGTAGGCTTTCCCGGCATTATCGATCCACAGCGTGGCCGGGTGCACTTTTCCGCCCATCTTGGCTGGCAGGATGTTGATGTCCTGACGCCGCTGATCAGCGCCTGCCGTTTGCCGCTGCGCATTATGCATAACGTCAAAGCCGCTGCGCTGCTCTCGGTGGAGCAACTCGATCTGGATAGAGCACAAAGCCATTTTTATCTGCGTATCGGTGAAGGGGTTGGCGGTGCGCTGGTGGAACAGGGCGAAGTGTTTGTCGGCAGCAGCTGGACCGCCGGGGAGATTGGTCATTTGCAGGTGCAACCGAAAGGGTTGCGTTGTAGCTGTGGACGTTCAGGCTGCCTGGAAACGCTGATCAGTCAGCCCGCAATTCAACAGCAGTTGGGGCAGCGTAAAACAGGACTGCGCTGGCAGAATGCCGCCAGTGAACCGCAGATCGTGAGTGAAGTGATGGCGTTAACCGGTCAACATTTGGGCCACGCCCTGAGCCATGTGATGCAGCTGGTGAACCCGGCGAGCATCATTATTGATGGGCCGTGGAATACGCATCCTGCCTTTATCCAGGCGGTTGAAGAAACGGCGCAGGCCAGCACGCTGGCCTTTACCTTCTCCCACACGCAGCTGCATTTCCTGCCGCAGCGTATTGATCCTGCCAACGGTTTGGCGCTGGCGGTGATTGAGCAATATGAGCGCGCCATCTCTTAGGCGCGCTTCATCACATTAATGCCGTGGAATATCAAATGACTCGCTGGGTTTGGTCGTTAAGGTGCTCTGTGGCAAATCAGCCTCAACGTTAAACTTCTCCAGCACCAACCCATGAATTTTCTCCAGCGACACGCCCGCGGTCTCTGGCAGGTAGCGGAAGGTAAAGAAGTACATTCCCAGAGAGAAAATCGCGAACAGCAGCAGAGGGAAACCACCGTGGAACAGATCCAGCAGCATCGGGCTGCTGTTCATGATCGGGAAAGTACTGCTGATCACAAAGTTCGCCAGCGACATGGCACAGATGGAAATCCCGACGCAGATCGAACGAATTTCGGTAGGGAAGATTTCGCCCAGCACGGTCCAGACAATCTGGCCCCAGGTCATGCCAAAGAAAATCATATAGGCAAACAGTCCCACCACCGCCAGCATACCCGGCAGGTGATAATAGAACGCGATGAACGAGTAAGCGAGGCAGATGCAGGAGGTGATGGCCCCCAGCAGCAGCAGCTTACGGCGGCCAATTTTATCAATCACCATCATGCCCGCCAGCACGCCAATAAACTGACAAATCGACAGCCAGAAGGTCTGCAGCAACGCCGAATCGGTGCTGCCCGCCACGTTCTTCAGCAATGTCGGACCGAAGTACTGAATGACGTTAATGCCGCTGATCTGGTTACCGACCGCCAGACCGATACCGATGATCAACAGCGGAATGGTGGTTTTATCCAGGCGCAGGCGCGATTTATGTTGGTGTGCGGTTTTGTCTGAGAACGAGTGTTTGATTTCATTGAACACGCTCTCGGCATGCTCGCGGTTGGAAATTTTGGTCAGCGTATCCAGCGCTTCATCGTATTTGCCCTTGAGCACATTCCAGCGCGGAGATTCCGGGATAAAGGCGATGAAGAAGATGAACAGTGCACAAGGCACCAGTGCAGTAGCCAGAATATAACGCCAGCCCATGTTAATCATCACCTCGGGCAGCGTCGATTTGGTGATGAAGTAGTTGGTCAGTAACACCACCGATTGTCCACCGACACAGCATACCGCATAGAGTGCAGTGGTACGGCCGCGAAATTTCGAGGGCGACAGTTCCGCGAGGTAAATCGGCGAAATCACCGAGGCGAGGCCAATCGCCAGCCCACCAATGATGCGGAACAGCACAAACACCGTGAAGTTGTGGGCGATGGCGGTGCCGATCACCAAAACGGTGAACAGCAACGCGGTAATGGCGAGCGATTTTTTGCGTCCGAGTTTGTCGCTCAGTCGCGGGGCAATAAAGCAGCCCACTAAGCTACCCAGCAGAATGTTGGAAACGGCCCAGCCGGTTTCTGCGGGGGTTAACTGGAAATATTCACTTAAAGGTTCGATTGCACCGGAGATAATTGAAGAGTCATAGCCCATTAGCAGTCCGCCAAATGCCGCGACGGTACAGCAGAGTATGACGTACTTCATGTTGTAGCGTTTTTGCCTGGTATCCATTGTTATAGCCCCTTGTCTCTACGGCCTGAACGTTACGTGTTCAGAAAGAGGAGTGGTGTAGGTTATCGATGTTCAGCGTTTTTCACTCAAGGTCATCACGTTGGAATATATGTTCTAAATGATGGTTTTTGGATCATTTTTTCCAGAAAGTGTGAACGACGTTGCGAAAATTGCTGATGGCAATATTCACGGCAGGGCCATATTTGGCTGAAATGATAGGTTTTTTATCATAAGCGAGAGACGTGATATGACTATTCTTGTTTTTTCTTGCAACGGTGTGAAATTTTTATTCTGTAATATGACGCTGATTTCTCTCCTTGAGGGAGGTTAAGCGTAGGTTTCATTTTTTGCCGGGCAACGGGCATAATACGTTGATTGACAGGCCATCTTTGCGGACGTCGCAATGAAAACGCAGCGCATCACTCTGGACGATATTGCTACCCTGGCGGGCGTCACCAAAATGACGGTAAGCCGTTATTTACGTACCCCGGAAAAGGTTAAAACGGAAACGGCGGAGAAAATCGCCAGCGTCATGGCTGAAATCGGCTACGTCCCCGATAGCGACAACACCACCGCAACCAAACAGAGTCAGCCGCGTATTGGCGTGCTGGTTCCTTCGTTTAACAACCAAATCTTTGCCGATCTGCTGGCGGGCATTGAGTCGGTCACCAGTGCGCACGGCTATCAGACGCTGGTGGTCAATTACGACTACAACGCCCAGCGTGAAGAGGAGCAGATCGCCACCGTGCTGGCGTTTAACATCAAAGGGCTGATCCTCACCGAATCGGTGCACACGGTGCGCGCCGAGAAATACCTCAATGCCGCCAATATTCCGGTGGCGGAAGTGATGGGGCTGACGGAAGCCAGCGGGCGGATCAACGTCGGTTTTGATAACTATCGCGCCGGTTACGATATGACCTCGATGCTGCTGGCCAGCGGCAAACAGCGCGTCATCTATTTTGGTTCGATGTCCGATCGCCGCGATGAGCAGCGCTATGCGGGTTATCGTGATGCGGTGGAAGCGGCGGGCTTCCCGGCGGGAAGAATTGTGCCGAACAAGGTCTCTTCAGTATCGATTGGTACGGGCATGATGACGCTGGCACGCCAGCTCTATCCGGAGATGGACGCGATTCTCTGCACCAATGATGATTTAGCTGTCGGCGTATTGCAGGAGTGTCAGGCAGCCGGAATTGCCGTGCCACAGACGATGGCGATTGCCGGTTTTCACGGGCTGGAGATTGGCCAGGCCACCACGCCACGCTTAGCCAGCGTGATCACGCCACGCTTTGAGATGGGCAAAGTGGCGACGGAGATCGTGCTGAAGAAGATCAACCAGCAGCCGACTATTGAACAGGTCAATCTGCATTATCGACTCTCGATGGGAGCGACTATCTAAATACGACAAACCCCCTTCAGGTTGTCCGGAAGGGGGTTTATTAATGGCCTGACAATTCAGTCAAACGGATCAATCACGCGCGGTGGTGGTTGGCGGTGTAATCGATGGCTGAGCGTGATGCGCACGTTTCAGGAAACGACTCTCCAGCAAATTCCACGAGGTGTAAGCCAGCGCGAGCGTAATCACGATGGTCAATCCCAGCCCCAGGAAGGCATTGGTATCGAACACGCCGAAATGTTGCAGGACCTGAATGATCGGCCAGTGGTAAAGATACATGCCATAGGAAAGATCGCCGTACTGACTGATTTTGATCTCTTTGCACAGATTGGTGCAGAACAGAATCACCACGGAAGAGAACGCTACTGGCTCGACAATAAAGGCATAATCGGTCGACTTAAACAGCAGGAACACCACCAGAGAAATAATCGTAATCTCTTTCAGGCGATCAAAGGTCGGTTGGTGCACCGCCAACAGGCTACCAAAGAAGAAGTAAGATGAGAGTGCGACAAACTGCTTCGCTAAAGTATCGGCTTTCGGCCCGGTGTACACCGAAGTGAAGTAGAAGAACCAGACGCATGAGATAACGAAGATCGCGCCCCACACTTTAAGAGGGTTTTTCTTCATCATCGGAACAATCAATGGCAGCAGGACATACAGCGTCAACTCAGCTTTGATGGTCCACAGCGATCCATCCATCGGCTGATTCGGGTTGTTGGTGAACACGCCGGGCAACGACGCCTGAATGAAGTTTAGGAAAGACAAGTTAGCGACGAGATACTTGATAGTTTCTTTATTTTTCAGGAAATCCATCAGCGGTAGCGTCGTAAGGCACATCCCAATCACAAAGCACATAATGATGAC
This sequence comes from Pantoea sp. USMM079, assembly GCF_037153115.1. NCBI lineage: Bacteria > Pseudomonadati > Pseudomonadota > Gammaproteobacteria > Enterobacterales > Erwiniaceae > Pantoea > Pantoea sp. USMM079. The sequence goes on along the minus strand of NZ_JBBCKX010000008.1, from coordinate 186,594 downwards.
AAATATATAAGCCGGCAAGATACGTTGCGCACGCTTAATAAAATAGGACGTGAGTGATTTGCTTCTTAAGTAACTTTTTGCAATAAGAAAACCACTTATTGCGAAAAACCCTTTTACTGCAAAGTCACTATTTAGGAAGTGATCGAGAAAACGAATATCGACGTTTCTGGTTACTTCTGCGCTATGCACCAGCATCACGATAAAAGCGAGAGAGAATCGGACGATGTCAAAATTGTTTTTTTCGTTCATATTTGCGTTCTTTCATTGAGTGACGTCGCGCCAGAAAAATCAGGGGAAAACAGGTATCGCTCTAATAAGAAAACTCCGAACTCTGCTGGCGCAGATATGACCCTATTAGAGGTTTAAAAAAATCAAAAAGCAAGCAATGACCAGGGCCATAAAAATATTCAGACTTTCCTTATGCGTCCATCAGTTTTATCTGAGATTAAAAGAAAAAACGCTAACCAGAGATTAGCGTTTTGGCGGCTTAGCGGAATATCTTAAAGGTATGCGAAACTTCATAACCGGTAATCGACTGTTTGCTTGAAATGGTATTGTAGTATAGATAATAGAGCACCATTAACACCGTCACGCCAACAGCGAGCAGTTTTTTCAATTTTTTGGTTTCCCAGATACACAGGGAAATAAGCACCGGTTCAACTTGCAGTAGGAAGTTCGCTAAACGACCGCCTGATGCATAATCCTGCAACGCCATCCTCAGTCCCGCACCAAGCGCGAAGGTAATGACCAGGATGTAATAAGTATTAAACTTTACCGGATCGAAGTTTTTGATTCGGTCACTCAGCAGCATAAAGCTGAAGATAAACACAAAGCCAATATTCTTCAGGTTTGATAGGGTAAAAATCCCCTGATCCTGAGTGGATTCCTGATTAGCATAGCCCATGGCCCTGTCACCTAATCCGCCCAGATGACTGGAAAGCAGTGCGATCAGCGCTGAACTCCCCATTAAGGCGAGAGGTAAACTGGCGACGACAATGATAATAGGAATGTATTTGTTTTTCCTGACAATCATCGCCATCGGAATTAGGAGAGCAACAATCCCTGTGGCGTGACTGATGAAGGAAAGAATAAAGGTGGTTATTATCCCGGATTTACTACGACGGGACATGTGATAAACAAAGCCCATTAAGAAGGCGGAACATAAGCCAAATCGAATCTGGTTCATGTCTTTGTTGATAAATAAGTGCGCGGAGTAGACTGCTAAGGCGACAATTGGCAACGGTGTCAGTTTACGGAAATACCATGCGTTAACGCACACGGCAATCACAGTAAAGACATACATAAAGATATCGGGGTTAGCAGTAAATATACGCGTTAATCCCGCAATCGCATATATCGCCGGTTCGTAACGGAATTCATCCGCGGTGCGCCAGAATCCTTCAATAGTAATTTTATCGACGAAATGAACAAAGAAATCACGATACTGGAAATCATCGAGTCCCGTACCCAGACCACGAATGCCGCCGAAAGTAAAAAGCACTACAACGGCAACAAAATAAACGTATGATCTGATTTGTGCTGTGTTTTCATTTTTACTTAACATGACTTCGACGAGAGCGACAAAAGTCAGGCTAAGACTTATGATCCAGTAAATTCCCATTGTCACAGATTCTTATAGTTTAAAATTTACTTATAACATATGGCCTTGTTTCCGTAAACATGAGAAAAGTCTAATTTTTTCTGGCCCGGTATTATACTGAATGCAGGCAGGGGATATTATTTGTTACTTTACTCAGGCTATTCATTTAATTTGGTTATCTCTGGGGTAAGTGTTGCGCTGCAAAGCTTGAGGTTTTCAATCGGCTTTGCCATTTGTCACTGTTTTTATTCAGGATTTGGAGCCATCGAGATGAAGTTACCTCAATTAACTGCTCTTCTTTTTCTTCTGTATCTTCCAGCTGCGTTTGCCAATAAGGAAATTCCTATCTGGCCAAATGAAGTGTCAGTAAATAATAAATTTATTAATTTCAGTAAAAACCCGGACATCAATAATCGTGCTGTCACAAATGTCGATTCTCCAGAAATGATTTATGTTCCTCCAGCGGGAAAGAATAATCACTCTGCTGTGCTAATCATTCCTGGTGGGGGTTTTTCTTATATAATGCAGGACGCTGAAGGGCTGGATGTCGCAAAAGTGTTGAGCCAGAAAGGTTATTCCTCATTTGTTTTAATTTATCGAATGCCGCACGGTGGTTCAGAGGTTAACCGTAATAATGCATTTTCTGATGCACAACGAGCCATGCGCATGATTCGCGGCAATGCGGCGAATTATCATATCGCTGGCGACCAGATTGGCGTGATGGGCTTTTCAGCTGGTGCCTTCCTTGCTGCCAACCTAAGCAACAATGCGGATGCCACCAATTATTCCGCAGTAGATAAGCTGGATCAGATTCCGGCACGACCAGATTTTAGCGCCCTGATCTATCCGGTGCTGTCGTTAAAAGATGGCGTGACGCATGTCGGTACCCGCACGGCGATGTACGGCAAGGATATCAGCGAGGCGGTGATCGATCAGAATTCACAGGAAAACCGCGTCAGCGACAAAACTCCCCCGACCTTCCTGGCACAGGCGCTGGATGATGGCACCGCCTCCCCCAGAAACTCCCTACTGATGTTCGACGCGCTACGTAAAAACAAGGTGAAGGTCGAGATGCATCTTTTCCAGCAGGGCGGCCATGGTTTTGGTACCGGCGAGAAAAAGAATATCCCCGCCAAAAACTGGCTGACCCTGTTTAGTGACTGGCAGGCGAGTCTGGTGAAGCCATAGCGAAAAGGCGGGATAAATTGTTGCTGCCGGGCGGCTTTGGTAAAGTGTCGTGAACTTTAGAGGAATGATCCATGCCCCGCGACAACCGAATGTCCCGCTCACTGCACGCCTTAATTCATCTTGATCGGCACGTTAAACGCGCCACTTCGGAAGCGATGGCGAAGATGTTGGGCACCAATCCGGTGGTGGTACGCCGCATGATGTCTGGCCTGCGCGAAAAAGGCTATGTGGTCTCGGAGAAGGGGCACGGCGGCGGTTGGGAGCTGCGGGTGGAACTCAGCGCGATTACGCTGCTGGATGTGTATCAGGCGATTGGGTCGCCTGCGCTGTTCAGTATCGGGCCTGCTGCCGATCCTTCGCCGTGTTTAGTTGAACATGCGGTCGATGAGCGTCTGGATCAGGCGCTCCATGAAGCGGAAGTGCTGCTGCTTCAACGCTTTAGCCACATCACCGTGGCTGATATTGCCGATGATTACCTCAAGAAAATGGCAAAACTGGGGCTGGAATCTGAGCCCCATCCGCTGTGCAGTGAATAACCTCAATCCTGCTTCTGCAAAGTGATCTGCGCATTGTGCTTCATCACATGCGTGGTCACTGCTGCCTGGAACACCTTAAACATCAGGCCGTTGATAAACGTGGTCAGCGTCAAGGTAATGAACGCCGTCATCACCCAATCCACCAGGGCCATATCACTGTGCAACAGCGCAGGGCGATAAATCACCATGCCCGCGAACACTGTCCAGTGGCTCATACAATAAAAGCAGTGGAACAGATGACCGAGCAGCGCGTGTTTTTTGGCGGTCCACGCGCGTAAGCCAGCAAACAACTCGGTTTGCGTGAGGGTCATCGCGATACTGGCCGCTGCCAGAGCTATCGCGACACAAGTTCCCACGTCTGAAGTCATCCAACTATTCATACATTCTCCTGTCAGGCATTTATCATGTAACTTACAATATTACATGACAGTGTAAGCTGCAAGCGTCGGGTCAGAACGACAGCCATTAAAGTTTGGCGAGATATCGTTATTTATTGGCTTTAACGCTAAACATAGCCAGCTGAGGCTTTTTTATAATGTTGCTGACTTTTTAATCCGCCATCAGGAGGAAAGATGGATATTCAGGCAGCTTGTATGCATCAACTGATGCTCTGGATCGAAGACAATATTGAACAGCGACTGACGCTGGAGACGGTCGCGCGTCGTGCGGGCTATTCGCAGTGGCATCTGCAACGCATGTTCCGCCACCATACTGGTATCGCGCTGGGCAGCTATATTCGCGAGCGTAAACTCACGGCATCGGCGATTGCGCTGATGAACGGTCACATGCCGTTGATGGAGATTGCGATTAAGTATGGCTTTGAGTCGCAGCAGACATGGTGCCGCACCTTCCGCCGCATGTACGATCTGCCGCCCGGCGCGTTTCGTCGCAAATATCATCACAGCCTGCCAGCGATCGATGGACCTACGAGTCTTCTGATACTGCAACCGCAGACGCGTCAGGCGGCGTAAAGTATTTGCCGGGCGTGGAACCAAAGGCGCTGCGGAAGGCGCTGATGTAACTGCTCACGCTATCAAAGCCGACCTGCCACGCTACCTGCTGCACACTTTTGCCGTCGGCCAACCCTTCCAGTGATTTCAATAGCCGCGACACCTGGCGATAGCGCGAGAGGCTCATGCCTACCGCACTGGCCCAGTGACGGCTCAGGCTACGTGGACTCAACCCCGCCCACTGTGCCAGTTCGGGGCCGGTGCGGGTATCCGCCGGATTATCCATCAACAAGCGCGCAATCTGCCGCAGGCGTGGCTCTTCGGGGAGTGGCAGCGTCAGCGCATGCTCGGTGGATTCATACAGCTCATCAAGAAACACATCGCATAATCGGTTGTAACGATCGCTGCCCCAGCTATCCGGCGACAAACTTGCCAGCCGCTCAGCCAGCGGTTCCAGCACCGAAGGGCAGGAGAGTAGCACCGGATGTTTTGGCAGCGGTGCCGTCAGCGCTTCATCCACCAACACCGTCCAGCCGAGCACGCGACCTGGCCCGATAATCGCGTGTTCGAAGTGTGGCGGAATCCACCCCACCAGGCGCGGCGGATTGGCGAAGATGCCCGAGGGCGTGTTGACCGTCATCATCCCTTGCTTCAGACAGTAAAGCTGTCCGGCGGCATGTCTGTGGGTGCGGCTTTCTCGATCAAGCTGTTTCGATAATGCCGCCGCAATCACTTTAGGTGCATTGGGTTGCAGCAGTTTTTTGCGCAGCTCATCCGCACGCGGATCGCCAGAGAAGGTGAGGTTGTCGGTGGGATGGATGAGCATGGGTGATTCCGCAATAGCCAGCGTGAAAGACAGTATAGAATCATGAACAAGCTGATTTTTAAACAGAGCTCAGTTGTTCGGTTTTACCGAATAACTGCATTGTGCAGGCGAGGTAAAGAGATTGGAACAAGTGGTGGAGAATAGTGCAGAAGTAAATTGCCAACCTTGCTCTACATCCTCAGGCTGAAATTTTCCAACTTGTAATGATGACTTACAGGTTGCCTAAGCCAATCATTTAGAAATGAGTAACAGTAAGAGGAAGGTGGCGGAAGATCACAGGAGTCGAACCTGCCCGGGACCGCTGGCGGCCCCAACCGGATTTGAAATCCGGCCGCCTCACCGGAGACGACGATCTTCCTTTGAAGATGCCGCGCAATTATAGCGACAACCCAGCGCGAAATCTTGATCTTAGCCGTGCGCTACAGCACGTTCTCACGCTCTGATATGAAGCGTCGCCGCGCAGAGGTGATTAAATTCTCCACCTAAGGCTACAGTTATGATTTCTCACTGCATCAGGAGCTGAACATGGTTATCGGGATTGATTTAGGCACCTCTGGCGTCAAAGTGGTGTTGCTGGATGCGCAAGGGCAGGTTGTCGCGGTGGAGAGCGCGCCATTGCAGGTATCGCGTCCGCAGCCGTTGTGGAGTGAGCAGGATCCCGAAAGCTGGTGGAGTGCCACGGATAAGGCGATGCAGGCGCTGGCGCAGCAGCACGATCTCAGCGGCGTGAAGGCCATTGGTCTGAGCGGTCAGATGCACGGCGCCACGCTATTGGACGCTGAGCATCAGATACTGCGTCCGGCGATTCTATGGAACGACGGACGCAGCAGCGAGCAGTGTCGGGAACTGGAGCAGCGCGTACCGGATTCGCGCCAGATTACCGGCAACCTGATGATGCCCGGTTTCACTGCACCCAAATTGTTATGGGTGCAGCAGCACGAACCCGGTGTGTTTAAACGAGTGGCGAAAGTCCTGCTGCCCAAAGATTACCTGCGCTGGCGGATGAGCGGTGACTTCGCCAGCGACATGTCCGATGCAGCCGGCACGATGTGGCTGGATGTGGCACAGCGTGACTGGAGTGATGCCCTGCTCAGCGCCTGCGATCTCAACCGCAGCCAGATGCCTGCGCTTTATGAAGGCAATCAGATCACTGGCACTTTGTCGCCTGAAGTCGCCGCACGTTGGAAGATGAATGCCGTGCCGATCGTCGCGGGCGGTGGTGATAACGCGGCTGGCGCAGTGGGTGTCGGCATGGTGGCGCCGGGTCAGGGCATGTTGTCGCTTGGCACATCAGGCGTTTACTTCCTGGTCAGCGACGGCTATCTCAGCAACCCGCAGCAAGCGGTACACAGTTTTTGCCATGCGTTACCCAACCGCTGGCATTTGATGTCGGTGATGCTGAGTGCCGCATCCTGCCTTGACTGGGCAGCCACATTAACGGGCTGTAAAGACGTGCCTGAGCTGCTGGCGGAAGCGGAAAAAGCCAGCGGTGAAGCCGCACCGATTTTATTTTTGCCATATCTGTCCGGTGAGCGCACCCCGCACAACAATCCACAGGCACAAGGCGTATTTTTTGGTTTGACCCATCAGCATGGCCGTCCTGAACTGGCGCGTGCGGTGCTGGAAGGCGTGGGCTTTGCGCTGGCAGAAGGCATGGAAGCGGTGCATGAATGCGGGGTGCAGCCGCAAACCGTGATGCTGATCGGCGGTGGCGCGCGCAGTGCGTACTGGCGGCAAATGCTGGCGGATATCAGTGGATTAACGCTGGATTATTGCCACGGCGGTGAGGTAGGGCCAGCTCTTGGTGCTGCACGTCTGGCGCAATGGGCGATTGATCCGCAGAGCGAGTGGCCCGCACCAGAGTTGGTGCAGCGGCATCAGCCCGATGCGGCTCATCATCAGGCTTATCAGCCGCAGCGTGAGAAGTTTGCGCAGTTGTATCAGCATCTCAAACCGCTGATGTCCTGATTCGGTTAAGTGATGGCCGGATTGGGTCGTGGTTTTTATATTTATTTCGTTATGATGGGCAAATCAGGTTAGTTTCTTATGGCCTGATTTGTCCTTAGCACGCTCCCGTCAAACGGAGGGAAAGACATCCAGAGAGGCTGAGGCAGCAGCAATGTTACGTTAACCCTCGAACAGTTCTCTGCCATGCAGAGGCTGAGGGCAAAACACATCACCTATCCTGGAGCCTTTAATGCCGCAGCCCGTCTATTTTCTGGTTCTTCCTGGCGTGATGGCGCTCGATCTCACTGGTCCGGCGGAAACGCTGCAACTGGCGGATGGCTTTTTTGCTCTGCACTACATTGGCCCGCAAGCCAGCGTGCGCTGCTCCACCAGCATGACGATCGCGGATATTGCGCCACTTCCCGAGCAGCTACCCGATAACAGCCTGCTGGTGGTGCCCGGCGTGTATGACTCCAAAGTCTGGTTCGATACGGCACCTGCCGCCGCCGCGCGCGACTGGCTCCGCTCGCAGCAGTCCGCTATCCAGTCTAAACGCATCACATTAGTCTGCATCTGTTCCGGTGCACTGCTCTCGGCGCAGGCTGGATTGTTGAATGGCGTGCAGTGCACTACCCATCACGATGTGTTACCGCGTCTTAAAGCCGCCGCACCGGCTGCGTTAGTGAAGGATAACCGCGTGTTCGTGGAAGATCATGGCATCTGGACCAGCGCGGGTATCACGGCGGGCATCGATCTGGCGCTGCATCTGATCAACCGGCTTTGCGGCGCACCGCAGGCTCTGAAGGTGGCGCGGGAAATGGTGGTGTGGTTTCGGCGTTCGGGTGACGATCCCCAGCTCTCGCCGTGGCTGCGCTATCGCAATCACCTGCATCCGGCGATTCACCGGGCGCAGGACGTGATGATCGCCCATCCCGAGCATGACTGGTCACTGACCGCGCTGGCCGAGCGCGCGCATGTCAGCGAGCGTCATCTCACGCGCCTGTTCCGCCAGCATCTCGGCATCAGCGTGCGCGAATACCATGAACAGCTGCGTTTGGTAATTGCGCGCCAGCGCCAGCAGCAGGGCGAAGCGGCAGAAAAAGCCGCGCTGGCAGCCGGATTCTCTTCAGCACGCCAGTTGCGTCGCGCGCATCAGCGCTGGGACGATCAGCTCACCAGATGATGTTTATCCACGCGTTTGAGCAGCATCGCTAGCAGCAAACTGCCGATCAGCGTGATGCCAAATACCCACGGCAGATCCAGCCACGGACGTGACATATCGTCGTAATGGTTGGTGCGCAGATAGTGGATAAACAGCGCGTGAAAGCCATATATCGGCAGTGAATAGCGCGAAATCGTCGCCAGCATCGGCAGTGTGCGGCTGTTCAGCACATTCTTGAACAGCACCAGCAAGCTGATAGCAGCGATAAACACCAGCGGGCCGCAGTAAAGATACCAGGTGTCGTTGAATGCGCCGTTGATTTTTAGCATCTGTTTGGTGCCGAGCGTAATGCCAATCCAGCAGGCGATAAAGCCCAATCCCGCCAGCCAGCTGATGCCGCGCTTATCGGTGTCCATGCAACCAATCGCCCGCCCCAGCAGCGCGTACAGCAGGTAGTAAATGCTGTCGCCGCTGACGTAAAGATTCACCGGCAACCAATGAAACGGCCCCAGCGACTGGCTCACGGTGTTGGGATTGGCCAGCACCGCCAGCACCACGACCAGCAATGCGACGTAGCGCGGCTGCACGCTTTTCACCTGAATCAATGGCGACAGCAGGTAGATGCCGATAATGGCGAAGAAAAACCACAGGTGATAGAACACCGGTTTTTGCAGCAGCTTCAGCAGCGAACGGCCTTCGCTGATCGGCGTCAGCCAGGTAATGTAGGCCAGCGCCACCGCGCTGTAGAACAGTAAACACAGCACGATGCGCAGCAGATGGCGCCCTTGCGCGCTGCGTTCGCCAAAGAACAGATAGCCCGAAATCATAAAGAACAACGGCACACAGACGCGCGATGCGGAGTTGAGCAGGTTCGCCACATCCCAGCTAATACCTGTGACGGCCATCGGGCCGGTGATATACCAGGTGGTGGTGTGAATGACGATCACCATCAGGCAGGCAACCGCACGTAAGTTGTCGATCCAGTGTATTTTTTGCGACATGGCTTCCTCGTCGGCAATACGTCCGTGCGAAGAAGGGTAGTCACAGCGTGATGCGTCAACAACCTTTGGGACTGAAATTCGGATCACTCTGTGAACGGGGGACGCTATCTGGCAGCGGCGTGAGGACAGCCCGACAATAGCTGTGGTTCTCTGGTCTGCACGCCGGCATTCTCACCCAAACGAATAAAGCGACCACGTTTCACCGTGGCCGCTTTGGTGAATAAAACGGATGAGCCTCAGGCGATAAATCGCGCCGCAACCGAGTGTGTGCTGAACAATGGATTAATCACGCATCCGGTGTTTGCCTGGCGGTGACTTAATCGCGGACGAGGAACTTCTCGATCACCGCTTCGTTCGGCTCAACGCCCAGACCAGGCTCACTCGGCAACCAGGCGTAACCGTCGGCGATGCGCACCGGGTTTTTCGCCAGCGAGCGACTGATCTCACCTGGCTCCACGCAATACTCCATCACCAGCGCGTTCTCAATCGCACACAGGAAATGCAGCGAGGCGGCGGTGTTGATGTCGGTGGTGAAGTTATGGTTACACACTTTACGGCCACGGCTGTGCGCGTAGCTGGCGATCTCCATCGCCTGAGTAAAGCCGGTGCGTGTCAGATCGATCTGCACGATGTCGATACCGCCTTCATCAATCAGGCGCTGGAAGCCAACCACCGAACACTCTTGCTCACCGGCGGCGATGTGCTGCTGGCAGGCGGCAGACACCTGGCCGTAACCGGCGTAGTTATCCGGGTGCAGCGGCTCTTCGATCCAGAACAGGTTGAGATGTTCATAACGCTGGCTGCGGCGCACGGTGGTCTTCGCATCCCAGACGTGGCCGACATCCAGCATCAGATCCACGCTGTCACCCATCGCGGTGCGCAGCGCTTCCAGATAGCGCAGATCCAGCGCTTCATCGGTGCCAAACGGCTCCCAGCCAAACTTCACGCCAGTGTGGCCAGTATCGATGGCGTGCTGCGCGCGTGCCACCGTCTCTTCGACGCTGTACTGGAACATGTTGGAGGAGTAAACGCGCATCTTGTCGCGCATCGCACCGCCCAGCAGTTCAACAATCGGTTTGCCCAGCGCTTTGCCTTTGATGTCCCACAGGGCGATATCAATGCCCGCCATCGCCTGCAGCACGGCACCGCTGCGTCCGTAATAGATGGTGGCTTCGTGCATCTTCTTCCACAAACGGCCGGTCTCCAGCGGGTTCTCGCCGATCAGCAGCGATTTCAGTCCGGTGACCATGGTGTGCGAATAGGGTGCTTCGATAATGGCTTTGGTGACATACGGGCTGCCATCCACTTCACCCCAACCGGTGATGCCCGCATCGGTGGTGATTTTGATAAGCAGTGCATCCTGCGAGCTATCGGTGCGCTGCTCAATAACCGGCAGACGCAGATAAAACGCTTCAACGTTGGTGATCTTCATCGTGGTTTTCCTGGTGTAAAGGCAATCAATAAAGCATCAGCCCACAGCGGAACGCTGCTGCCGGCGCTGCGTAATCAAGGTCTCGTAATCCACATCCAGTGCCTGAATGCGGATGTGGTTTTCAATTTCATCGGTCATCTGCGCGATATCGCCCTCGGCGAACACGTTGATCAGTCGCTGGTGCTCTTCAATGATGTCGCTCATCGATTTGCCCATGGTGGAGAGGCCAAAAATCACCGTCAGCTGGCGCGCAATTGACTCCCACAAATTGCTCAATACCGGGTTGTGGGCGAAGCTGCACAGCGTGCGATGGAAATCGGTGTCCGCCGAGGCAAAGCCATACACATCATCGTTTTGCATCATGGTTTGCATCTGTGCCACGCCCTGATACAGCTGATTAAGTTGCTCGGCGCCATTGCGTCCGGCTTCAATCGCGCGGCGGCAGGCCAATGTTTCCAGTGGGATGCGCACATCAATAATCTGCTCCAGCCGCTGATGGGAAATCTCCATCAAACGGATGCCTTTATACGGCTCGCTGGTGACGATGCCCTGGCTTTCAAGAATGCGCAGTGCTTCACGAATCGGCACGCGGCTCATGCCGAGTTTTGCCACCAGATCCGGTTCAGCGATGCGGTCACCGGGTAAAATCAATCCGCGCGAGGCGGCGCTGAGAATGGCGTCTACCGCATGATCGACCAGCGTGCGCGGACGCGCAGCTTGCCAGTTGCCGTCTGAAGCGGCTTCCTGCGCCAGCGGTGCGCTGCTTTTACGGCTTGGGGGGGATGATTTTCCTGCCATGGTGATTGTCCTGTTTATACCTGCCGGGTCACGAACTGACCAAAGCCGGGTTCAACCTGCATCTGGTCATCCTGGAATACCGTGACACCACGAATAAGTGTGCGCACCACTTTACCCTGACAGCGCATCCCTTCAAATGCGCTCCACTTGCCGAGTCCCTGGAATTTTTCCCCCTCCACGATCCAGCTCTGCTGCGCATCGATAAACACCAAATCGGCATCGAAGCCGGGTGCAATAGCGCCTTTTTTGCCCCACAGCTGGAAGGCTTTAGCCGGGCCGCTGGCGGTCATGCGGGCAAATTCCGTAAGGGCCAGACCACGATCGATATGCGCCGCGCTGAAGAACATCGGACTTAATGTCTCAACACCGGTTAGCCCCATACCGGCGTCCCAGATGCTGGCTTCACCGGCTTGTTTCTGTGCCGGGGTGTAGGGGCAGTGGTCAGAGGCGATCATGTCGACGTCGCCGCGCAGCAGCACCTGCCACAGCGCATCCACCACCGGACGTGGGCGGATCGGCGGGCCACAGCGCGCATTCGGACCGATGCGTACCAGATCGTCTTCATCCAGAATCAGATAGTGCGGACAGGTTTCGAAGCTGGCGCGCACCTTACTTTTGGCGGCGACGATGGTTTCGGCAGCGCGCGCGGAGCTGACGTGCACGATGTGGCAGCGTGCGCCGGTCTCTTCCGCCACCGCCAAAACGCGACCCACGGCTTCGATTTCGGCGATTTCTGGCCCGGCCAGCGCATGCGCGCGGGTATCTTTGCGTCCAGCGCGGCGCAGTTCGCTGCCGGCACCGATCAGAATGTCGTGGTTCTCAGCGTGGACGCCAATCAAACCGTCAAAGGTGGCCAGTTCACGCATCGCACGCAGCAAGCCATCATCGTCGAGGCGCGGTAAGCCTTTCTCGTCAGTGGCTTCACCATTGGGCGCGCCGCTACACAGGAACGCTTTGAACGCCAGTGCGCCCGCCTGATCCAGCGCCGCTAACTCGTGCACATTGCGGCCATCCAGTCCGGCCCACATGGCGTAATCCACCGAGCAGTTGTCCGCCAGCCAGCGCTGCTTGGCGGTGAAGTTAGCGAGGCTGGTGGCGGGCGGCAGTGAGTGCGGCATCTCAACGATGGTGGTGACGCCGTGCGCAGCCGCACCACGCGTGCCTTCGCGCAGCTCCTGTTCAGGGAAATCGTGCGAGCCGGTGAAATGGGTATGCACATCAATCGCGCCGGGTACGATGATTAGCCCCTGCGCATCAATGATCTCATCGACGCCGTCAGCGAGGGCACCCGGCATCAGCAGGCCGCTGATTTTGCCATTCTCAATTAGCACATCGGCGGGCGCGGCGCGGGTTTCTGTCACTACCAGGCCGTTGATAATTAATTGTTTCATCACTCTGCTCCTGCTTGCGTCACCAGTGCGCCATAGGGCACGGGTTGAGAAGGATCCAGCCAGCCGATAGCGCTCAGCAACTGGCTGAAGTGGTCAAATTCATCGGCTGGAATCAGGCCGCTGGGTGCGAAGACGTGGGCTTGCTGATACGCGGCTAAACCGGTGATCAGCGCATCAAGCGGATAATCGGGGTAATAGCGTTGCACGCTCGCCGCCAGTGTTTCGGCGTCATGGGTGGCGATCCACGCCAGTGCCTGTTTGATGGCGCGTGAGAAGGCAGCAAACGCAGCGGCTTTCTCCGTGAGGACATCGGCGCGTGCAATATAGGCGCTCCACGGCACCTTGCCACACAGTGAGGCGAGGCTGCTGATGCTGCTTAATTGCCCGGCGGCAATCGCTGGTGCCAGCATATGCATGGCGTGCAGCGCGTAATCAGCTTCACCGCTAGCCACAGCCGCGAAATCGCGGGCCTGATCGCCACTACCGGCAATCAGCTCCACCTGATCCAACAAACCATGCTGGGACAGCAGCCAGCGGAAGGTCAGCGTGGCGGTGCCGACATTACCGACATCCAGCACGCGTTTACCGCGCAAATCACTGAGCTGAAAATCGGGCTGGGTCTGTGCTGCCGCCAGAAACCACGGATTAGCGGCGACCGAGGCGCAAAAGCACTGCAACTCAGCGCCGTGCTGCTGGTAATGCTTCATCACCACCATCGGTCCGCCCAGCGTGAGGTCCGCTTCGCGGTTGAGCACCGCAGGCACTTGTCCGCCCTGCACGGTGTGCCCGCCCGATGCGCTGGTGGTGAAGGTGACTTGCAACTGCTCGGCGGCGAACAAGCCGAGGCTGTCGGCCAAATAGTGGGCGCAGTAATAGATGCGGGATTCGCTGGCATCGCCCTGATTGAAGATTAACGTCTGCATCAGCCACGCACCTCCGTAACAAAACTGCCGTTGAGCGCAGCCATGTCGCTGACGCCGCACCAGTGGCTAATGGCGGTGATTTCATTGATCCAGCCGGAGAGCAGATCGAACACCGCGCTTTCGCCACCTGCTACCAGGGCGCTGATGATCGGTCGCACGCTGAGTGACAGCGAGGCGCCGAGGCAACGTGCCACCACAGCATCGCTGCCGCAGCGCACGCCGCCATCCAGCAGCAGCGGCAGACGAGTGACCGCCTGTAAATCGGCGAGCTGATCGACCGGTGTTGCCCAGCGCGCGCTTTGGCGCAGGCCAATATTCGAGGCGATGATGCCGCTCACACCGTGCTGTGCCGCCGGTGCCGCATCGTCATGATGCAAAATGCCTTTTAGCCACAGCGGCAGTTGACGCGCAGCGCAGTGTGCGGCCACCTCGTCAATTTCCTGCCAGCGCCACACCGGAAAGGCCGGCAAGGGTTCAACGCCCGGTTGCATGCCGCCGACGGTGTGCCAGCCGCGCTGTTTGAGCGCTTCACCAATTGAGAAGCCGCCTGGCTGTAATCCCGGCACCGGATGCACCGGTGCCAGCACGGTGAGAACGATATTTTTGAATCCGGCTTGTGCAGCCTGATCGATCAAATCTTTGATACGCCCAACATCACCTGCCGCGCGTAGCTGAAGCCAGCAGCGGTCGTACTCCGCGCCAATCTGTTCCAGCGGCGTGACCGTCTCTTCGGAGATCACCAGCGGCAGTTGCAGACGTTTACAGGCGCGGGCAATCGGCAGCAATCCCTCTTCATGGAAGATGCGATCGCCCGCAAAGGCACCGACGCCGAGCGGAGCAAACCAGCTTTGATTGAGGATGGTGGTCTGGGTGCTGATCGCCTCATTGCCTTGCAGTACACGCGGCAGCAAGCGAAAACGGCGCAGCGCCTGCTGGTTAGCATCCGGTTCGTCAGCGAGCGCATCGGCTGGCTGCCCCTGCATATAGCGGAACAGCGCATCGCCAAGACGTTCACGCGCCGCAAGATCATGCATTGGCATGCTGGGCCTCCGTGGCATTTTCATGTTCGAGGAAGGTGGCAAAAGCCGGCGTTTTGGGATTCTGCAAAATCGCCGGTGGCCCTTCTTCAATCAGCGCCCCGTTCTGCAGGAACACCACGCGATCGGCCACGCCCGCCGCGAAGGCAATGTCATGGGTACTGATAATCATGGTGATGCCGGTTTGCGCCAGGCTGCGCATGGTCTGGTTCACTTCACGCACCAGCTCAGGGTCGAGCGCTGAGGTCGGCTCATCGAACAGCAGGATTTGCGGTTCTGCTGCCAGCGCACGGGCGATGCCGACACGCTGTTTCTGCCCGCCTGATAGCTCATGCGGCAGCGAGGCGGCGAAATCCTGTAATCCCACCATCTTCAGGGCACGCATTGCTTTAGCGCGGGCGATTTCGGGTTGGGCACCCTGCACGCGCAGCAGAATACTCATCACGTTTTCCAGCGCGGTGAGGTGATCGAACAGCGCGAAGTGCTGGAACACGATACCGATGCCGGATTTGGCGCGGTTAGCCGGCAGATGGCGGGCAGCCAGTGGGCGGCCGTTTTCATCGCTGCCCATAAAGTGGCCTTCGGTCTGAATGGTGCCGCTGCTGCGTGGCGTCAGCGCCAGAATCGATTTCAGTAGGGTACTTTTACCGGAGCCGGAACGACCGAGCAGCACCACGACTTCGCCACGGCGTACAGTCAGCGACAGGGATTTCAGTACCGCTTTACCGGCGTATTCGACGCACAGGTTGTCCACTTCCAGCACCGGCGCGGCGGTTTGCGTATCCCAGCGACGTTTCGGCAACTGCATCGACATCACGTCCGCTTCTGGCGGCAGTTTTGCCAGGCGCGCACGGGCACGGCGGGCACGTTCGTCGAGATTATAGAACTTCTCCAGCCACCACTGACCACCCGCCAGCAGCGTAGAGAGAATCAGGTAAATGCCGCCCGAGGCCACCAGTACCGGAATGAACAGGAAGTTCTGCGACACGATGGCCTGGCCGCGCATTGTTAGCTCATTCACGCCTACGACCGATGCCAGCGAGGTGGATTTCAGCAGGCCGACGGTTTCATTGCCCATGGTCGGCAGAATGGCGCGCAGCGCTTGCGGGATCACCACGTGGATCATCTCTTTGGTGCGCGAATAGCCAAAGGCCTGCGCTGCCATGCTCTGATCGCGATCGGTGGCCATAATGCCGCCGCGAATAATCTCGGCGCAGAAGGCGGTTTCATTAATCATCAACGCCAACAGGGCGCTGGTGAACGGGCTGAAACGCAGGCCGAACTCTGGCAGTACGTTGTAGAGCAGAATCAGTTGCAGCAGCACCGGCGTGCCGCGCAGCAGATAGATGTACGTTTTCACCGGCACACGGATAAACCAGTGCTTTGAGGTGCTGGCCAACGCCAGGAAAAAGCCAATCAGGATGCCGCCCGCTAATGCGCCTACCAGCAGCTGAACAGCGATGACGGCCCCTTCCCACAGGTAAGGGAAGGTCAGGTACTTAAGAAAATCATCCAAGGCGTTATCTCCCTCAATGCGATCGCTTGGGTTGCCCGTGATGCAGCAACCCAATTGATCCGACTGAGTTTATGCATTAACCACGTGCAACAACCGGGCGTTCAGCCGCGCTGCCCTGACCCCAGTAATCCAGCAATTTCTTCTGCGCACCGCTCTCCTGAATCACCTTCATAGCATCCATCACTGCACTGCGCAGCGTGGTGTTGTCTTTGGCGATGGGGAAGCCAACCATGATCGGCAGGTCAACGGTAAAGCCGCTTTCCAGCGTTTTGTCAGCTTTGGCGATGGCGATGGCGGATCCGGCTTCAGTCAGATAGATGTCGGCGCGACCACTTTTCACCGCCTGAATACTGTTGTCAGTGTTCTGCACCATCAGCATGCTGACTTCTGGCTTACCAGCGGCGGTGCATTTGGCGCTCTGCTCGGGCACCAACTTGTTGGCTTCGTAAGAACCGGCAGCGGCGGCCACGGTTTTGCCGCACAGGTCATCAACGGTGGTGATTTTCTTTGGATTGCCCTTCGCCAGAATCGAGCCATCCTGCACCTGCATGGAGGCGACAAAAGCGATCTGCTTCAGGCGTTCATCGGTGACATACAGCATCGGACCGATATCGGCACGACCGCTGGAAATGGAGGTCAGCAGCACGTTGAACGAACCGGTCTGATAACTGTGTTTTGCCCCAAGGCAGCTGCTGATACGTTCGAACAGCGAAGGATCGAGACCTTCAATAATGCTTGGGTCTTTTTCGGAAGGGGCTTCGAAGCCTTTGGTGTAGCCACCCAGGCCTACCACCAGATCTTTGCCTTTGAGTGACGGGTATTTGGTCTGCAGCGCCTTGCACTGCGCCATTGCCGCAAAATCGCTGGCGGTTGGCGTAATCGGGTCGGTGCTGGCGGCATGGGCGCTGGAGAGGCCCGCTAACAGCGTGCCGGTGATGCCAGAGATCAGTAATGCGATGCGTGCAAATTTCATAATAAGGTTCCCCTGGTGCTGGTGAATGTGTAAGCGATGACCTTGTGTTTTATGAACGTCTTACGGCTTTTATCGGTACTGCGACTTCAATAACCTCTTGCAACATCAACCTGGTTGCGCAGCGGATGGCCACTGCGGAAACGCACCAGGTTATCGATAAACACCTCAAGGCAGCCCTCAAGGTAGGCACTGTGATCGTCCAGACTGCAGTGCGGTGTCATCACCACGCCCGGCGTGCTCCACAGCGCATCGTCTACTGGCAGCGGCTCTTGCGGATAAACATCCAGAACCGCACCGGCCAGTTCACCGGCGCACAGTTTTTCGCGCATCGCGGTGTAGTCGAACACGGCGGCACGGCCGACAATCACGATGCCGGCGCGGGCAGGCAGCAGATCGAGACGGCGGCGGTCAAACAACTTGTCTGTCTGGGGCGTGAGCGGCAGCGTTGAGACCAGGACATCCACCTGTGGCAGAACATCGTCCATCGCATCAATGCGAATACAACGCGCTACGTCGGCATCACACTGGCCGCTGCGCGTCACACCAATCACGCGGTAGCCCTGCGCGGTCAGCAGTTTCGCCGCCGCGGCACCGATACCGCCGACGCCGAGCAGCAAGACCGTTTTGCCACGCGCGCAGCCGCCGAAGGTGGGGCGCCACAGGCGCTGAGCCTGATCCTGCATAAAACCCGGAATGCCAAAGTTGAACATCAACGCCGCCATCAGAATGAACTCGGCGCCTTTATCGCCGTGCACGCCGGACGCATTGGTCAGCGTCACGCCCTCCGGCAGATGTGCCAGCCACTGCTCGACGCCGGCGGACATCACCTGCACCCAGCCGAGACGTGGTGCGCTGAAGGTATCGAGCGCCAGCTTGCGTCCGCTCCACAAAATGTCGCTGGTGGCGAGGAAATCTGCGGTATGCGCGGCTTGGCTGTTTTCGCTCAGGGTAAAGTGACCGCGCAGTTGCGGATGGGCATCCAACAGCTGTTGCAGGTGCTGCGGGGTCAGATGTAATGCCTGCGGGGCGCTGGCGTCGTTTTCGATATGAATATGCATCAGCGCATCGCCGTGACTTCCATCTCGACCAGCAGGTCAGGATGGTTGAGTTGAATACCGACGGTGGCGCGCGCCGGGAAGGGGAACTGGAAGAACTCGCTATACGCCGCGTTCATCTCACTGAAGGTGCTGAGGTCGGTGAGATAGATCGTCACGCGCACCACGTTATCGAAGGTCATCTGCGCTTCGCTCAATAGATCGCCGACGTTTTTCAATACCTGGCGCGTCTGGCTGGCGATGTCATTGCACTTGATCTCACCGCTGTAGGGGTCAATCGCCACCTGGCCGGAGATAAACAGCATCGGTTCGTGCAGTACGGCGGCGGAAAGCGGAGCCGGGCCCATTGGGCGGTCACTGGCGTTCATTCCTGGATAAGCAATCGCGGTCTTCATGGTGAAATTCCAAGCAAAACTGTTTCACCGCAATTTCGTATACGATTATACAGGTGTCAATGCGCGATTTTTGACCATCGGGTCGAAAAGGTGATGTCTGTCACGTAATAGGATTTGATTATATCGTGGTTAATTTTATGAAAATTAAGGATTAAATTTGTGTTTGATGCATTCGCGGAGGTGTTAGAATGAATCGTATACGATTTTCTTATCGCAAGGTTTTAGCCGGTTAAACCGTGGCAAAACCACTCCCCGGCGCGCCAGGATTTCCGGCTGCACAATCCGCGGTCAAAGGGTATACTGTCGCACTCTTTTTTAATCGACCCTTATCGCGTACTCAACATGCAAAAGTTTGATACCAAGACCTTTCAGGGCCTGATCCTGACCTTGCAGGATTACTGGGCGCGTCAGGGCTGCACCATCGTCCAGCCGCTGGACATGGAAGTGGGCGCTGGCACTTCACACCCAATGACCTGCCTGCGCGCCATTGGCCCAGAGCCGATGGCTACCGCCTATGTGCAGCCTTCACGCCGTCCTACCGATGGTCGCTACGGTGAAAACCCGAACCGTTTACAGCACTACTATCAGTTCCAGGTGATGATCAAACCTAACCCGGACAATCTGCAGGAGCTGTACCTGGGTTCACTGCAAGAGCTGGGCCTGGATCCGACCGTACACGATATTCGCTTCGTGGAAGATAACTGGGAAAACCCTACGCTGGGTGCCTGGGGACTGGGTTGGGAAGTGTGGCTCAACGGCATGGAAGTGACGCAGTTCACTTACTTCCAGCAGGTGGGCGGCATGGAGTGTAAGCCAGTGACGGGTGAGATCACTTACGGACTTGAGCGCCTGGCGATGTATATCCAGGGCGTCGACAGTGTTTACGATCTGGTGTGGAGCGACGGCCCATTTGGCCAAACCACCTACGGTGAAGTGTTCCATCAGAACGAAGTCGAACAGTCGACCTACAACTTTGAATACGCGGATGTGGACTTCCTGTTCTCCTGCTTCGAGCAGTACGAGAAAGAAGCGCAGCAGCTGCTGGCGCTGGAAAAACCCCTGCCGTTGCCAGCTTATGAGCGCATCCTGAAAGCGGCACACAGCTTTAACCTGCTGGATGCACGCAAGGCGATCTCGGTAACCGAGCGTCAGCGCTATATCCTGCGTATCCGCACCCTGACGAAAGCCGTGGCGGAAGCCTATTACGCGTCTCGTGAGGCGCTCGGTTTCCCCATGTGCAATAAAAACAAGTAAGAGGCAGCCATGACCGATAAAACTTTCCTGGTGGAAATTGGCACCGAAGAGTTGCCTCCGAAAGCCCTGCGTAGCCTGGCAGAAGCCTTTGCTGCGCACTTTACCGCAGAACTGGACAGCGCCGGTTTAGCGCATGGCGAGGTGAGCTGGTTTGCCGCTCCACGCCGTCTGGCGCTGAAAGTGGCCCAATTGGCGACCGCGCAGGCCGATCGTGAAGTGGAAAAACGTGGCCCAGCGATTGCTGCTGCGTTTGATGCCGATGGCAATGCCACCAAAGCAGCCGAAGGTTGGGCGCGCGGTAACGGCATCACCGTGGATCAGGCTGAGCGTCTGAGCACGGATAAAGGCGAATGGCTGGTGCATCGCGCTTCAGTGAAAGGCGAGAGTGCTCAGGCACTGCTGCCCGCGATGGTGGCAACCGCACTAAGCAAGCTGCCGATTCCAAAACTGATGCGCTGGGGCGCAAGCGACGTGCAGTTTGTCCGTCCGGTACATACTGTGACGCTGCTGTTGGGCGATGAGCTGATCCCGGCGACGATTCTCGGTATTCAGTCCGATCGCGTGATTCGCGGCCACCGCTTTATGAACGAGTCAGAGTTCACACTCGACAACGCCGATCAGTATCCGCAATTGCTGCTGGAGCGCGGCAAAGTGGTGGCTGATTTTGCGACCCGTAAAGCCAAAATCAAAGCGGATGCGGAAGCGGCGGCGCAGCAGTTGGGCGGTATCGCCGATCTGAGCGACAGCTTGCTGGAAGAAGTGGCCTCGCTGGTGGAGTGGCCAGTGGTGCTCACCGCGAAATTCGAAGAGAAGTTCCTCGCGGTGCCTGCTGAAGCGCTGGTTTACACCATGAAGGGCGACCAGAAGTACTTCCCGGTGTACTCCGCTGACGGTAAATTGCTGCCAAACTTCATCTTCGTCACCAACATCGAATCCAAAGACCCGCAGCAAATCATCTCCGGTAACGAAAAGGTCGTGCGCCCGCGTCTGGCCGATGCCGAGTTCTTCTTCAACACTGACCGTAAAAAGCGTCTTGAAGATAACCTGCCGCGTCTCGAGACCGTACTGTTCCAGAAAGAGCTGGGTACGCTGCGTGATAAAACGGACCGCATTCAGGCGCTGGCGGGCTGGATTGCCGCTCAGATTGGTGCCGATGTGAACCACGCCACCCGCGCGGGCCTGCTGTCGAAGTGTGACCTGATGACCAACATGGTCTTCGAGTTCACCGATACGCAGGGCGTGATGGGCATGCACTATGCGCGTCATGACGGCGAAACGGAAGATGTGGCCGTGGCGCTGAACGAGCAGTATCAGCCGCGCTTTGCCGGTGATGCACTGCCATCGAACCTCGTGGCTTGTGCTGTCGCGATTGCCGACAAGATGGATACCCTTGCGGGCATCTTCGGCATTGGTCAGCATCCAAAAGGCGATAAAGACCCGTTCGCACTGCGCCGTGCTGCGCTGGGCGTGCTGCGTATTATCGTTGAGAAGAACCTGCCACTCGATCTGCAAACGCTGACCGAAGAAGCGGTGCGTCTCTACGGCAGCAAGCTGAGCAACGGCAAAGTGGTGGATGAAGTGATCGACTTCATGCTGGGTCGTTTCCGTACCTGGTATCAGGAAGAGGGCCACAGCGTCGACACCATTCAGGCGGTGCTGGCACGTCGTCCAACCCGCCCGGCGGACTTCGATGCGCGCATGAAAGCGGTTTCCCACTTCCGTACGCTGGAAGCGGCATCGTCGCTGGCTGCGGCCAACAAGCGTGTTTCCAACATCCTGGCGAAAGCCACCGAAACCCTCAACGACAGCGTGCAGGCATCGTTGCTGAAAGAGAACGCCGAGATCCAGCTGGCGACTTTCGTGACGGCACTAGGCGACAAGTTGCAGCCGTACTTCGCGGAAGGCCGTTATCAGGATGCGCTGGTGGAGCTGGCGCAGCTGCGCGAAGCGGTCGATAACTTCTTCGACAACGTGATGGTTAACGCCGATGAAGCGGAAGTGCGTATTAACCGCCTGACACTACTGGCGCAACTGCGCGCACTGTTCCTGCAGGTAGCGGATATTTCACTGCTGCAGTAAGCGATGTGTTGAAGTGAACCGAAGGGACGAGAAATCGTCCCTTTTTGTTTTTTAAAGCCATTGCGGAGTTTTAATATGGGACAGAGCATCCTGGGAATGATGTAAGATACGCAGGATTATCACCTTCTCAGATAGGGTTCGATAAAAAATGACATGTTCGCGATGAGGCAATGCATAAATCCGGTCACCTAAATCAGTACGTCTTCTCCCTAACTCATTCTCTGAGAGTTGATGAAAACGTTGATAAATATCCTGTACATATCTCTCCGTTTTTTCCAAGCCAAAGTTCCAATGTCCATATAGCCAGATTGATGCCAGATCGGTATCAGCTTCCGGCATTACCCTTATCGTCCTTTTCATCTATGCCCGCCCTGGCTTTCATTTTTTTAAGGAAAACATCGATATCCCATTCGATGGGTTCACCACTGTCCATCCCTTCCTGAATCAATCTTCTTAAATTCTCCAGCTTTGACGCTGCTTGCCTTTCCTGCAGTAAACGCAGCGAGTCGCGCACCACCTCGCTTTGAGTACGGTAATCACCGGAAGCCACCAGAGATTCAACAAACTCGCGCAGTTCATCACCTAAATCGATTGTCATGGTACGTGCCATCATCGTGCCCCAATGTAAGAAATATTCTTACATCCTGGCACATTTTTGAGCAATGCGGAATCGGCGTTGCAGCGCAGTTACAGCGACAACTGCGAAGCAACGCGAAGGATTAAGCGCTGGTGTCGAACAGGCGGGCATCGCGCAGCAGGTGATCGTTGCCACGACGGCGGGTGAAACCGCTGCGGTCGAAGAATTCCAGAATCTGTACCGCGATTTTACGCCCGGTACCGAGCTGATTGCGGAAATCGGCGGCGCTAGTGCTGCCACCGTTGGCGTCACGCTGGCGAATCAGATCGGCGAAGATCTGGATCTGGTCGCTGCGATAGTAGCGATCGCGCACGATTGCCGTGATATGACCGAGACGCGCGGCGGAGAGCAGCAGGCTGCGAATGGTTTCTTCATCTTGCTGGGTGGCCAGTGCGATGTCGCGTACCCATAGCGGCTGGTCACTGAACAGTGGGCCAACCTGCTGCCACAGCGCTTCTTCCTGGGGATTGAAGCGCGGTTCGAAATCAGGCAAATGCAACCAGCCTTGCCGGTGCTGCAACTGGCCTTGTGAAAGCAGCCGATCGATCAATGCGATAACCTGTTCCGGCGGCTGGTGGGGGAGAGCCACGCGACGCAATCGATCGCGACCAATGCCCGGCACTTCAGGGTGCTGCTGATGAAACGCGGTGAGCGCTTCCAGCAGTCGCTGCTGCCAGTCATTGGCCTGTTCCACAGCCATGATGGCGCTGCCGAGTCGCACGGGCGCCACTTTGTCCAGCAGGTTGTTGAGTGCATCGTCACTCAGCTGGCGTGCCCAACTCAGCTCGGCCATGTCGACGGGTTGCTGTGCCAGGTGCGCCTGCAGACTCTCCTCATCGGCTTCCGCCGCCGCCAGCTGTTGCAGCCAGTCAAGATAATCAGGATGGCGCTTGCCGCGTTTCTTGCTGTTCAGCAGCAGCACCCGTCCGCCACCGAGCGTGAGTTGTGCATTGCTGTCGCGGATAATCAGCCGATCGTTTTCCGCCAGCCACAGCGGCTCGTTGAGCACCAGTTCCGCCAGTTCGCCCGCAATCAGGTTAAGTCGGCCAGTCACATGACTGGCGGCATGGTGAAGATGTACCGGCTGCGAGGGATTTCTTAACGGCTGTAGCAAACGCAGCGCCACGATCAGTCGCTGGGTGCCCGAGGGTTGCGGTTGTGCCAGCAGCCAGTCACCGCGAGCAATCTGGTCTTTCTCCACATCGCCGACGATATTCAGCGCGATACGTTCTCCGGCCTGCGCACGCGTCACTGACTGATTCTGCGCATGCAGCGAACGCACGCGCACCGGCAAATTGAGGCGGCTGAGCCACAAGGTATCGCCTACGTTGACTTCACCCGAAAGAGCAGTGCCGGTGACCACTAATCCGCTGCCTTTGAGGGTAAACGCGCGGTCAATGGCGAGGCGGAAGCGGCGGCCGCTGTCAAAATCCGGCGCGCGCAGTTCACTCAAGTGCTGGCGCAGCGCGTCGATGCCTTGCTGGGTGGTACTGCTGGTGACAAATTGCGGTACTGCCAGCCAGCCCAGTTGCTGCGTCAACTCCGCCACCTGATGCTGCACTTCAGCGATACGGACGGCGTCGACGCGATCCGCTTTGGTCAACGCCACGCTAAGCGGGGGTTGCCCGACCAGGCTTAGCAGTTGCAGATGCTCACGCGTTTGCGGCATCACACCGTCGTCGCACGCTACCACCAGCAGTGCATGATGAATACCGCCGATGCCCGCCAGCATATTGGCGAGGAATTTCTCGTGTCCTGGTACATCGATAAAGCCCACAACGCGGCCATCCGGTTGCGGCCAGTAGGCATAGCCAAGATCGATGGTCATGCCGCGCCGTTTCTCCTCAGGCAGGCGATCGGCATCGACACCGGTTAACGCCTGTAGCAGTGCGGTTTTACCGTGATCGACGTGTCCAGCGGTGGCGATAATCATGTGGTTAAGGTCCGTATCAGCGCCGCTTCATCTTCAAGGCAGCGTAAATCCAGCCACAGTCTTCCTTCCTGGATGCGGCCAATCACCGGTTGTGATAATGCACGCCAGCGTTGCGCCAGTGCATCCAGCGAGCTGCCGTGAGATTCACGTGGGCTAAACGTGATGGCAAAACTCGGTAAGCGCTCAACGGGTAATGAACCGCTGCCGATTTGCGACGAGCAGGCGGCGATATTAAGGGAAAAATCAGCGCCATAGGCATGTTCCAGCGCAGGCATCAGCCGTTCGGCCTGCTGCAAAATCTCGTGTGACGATCGCGTCAACAAGCGCAGCGTGGGCAGCGCTTCGCGCAACGTTTCCGGTTGGCGATAAAGCTGCAAAGTGGCTTCCAGCGCAGACAGCGTCATTTTATCCACGCGCAAAGCACGCTTGAGCGGATGCTGTTGCAGCCGATCGATAAGCGCCTGTTTGCCGACGATAATCCCTGCTTGCGGGCCGCCCAGCAGTTTATCGCCGGAAAAACTCACCAGATCCACACCGGCGGCAATCAGCTGTTGCGGCATCGGCTCGGCGGGCAAATTAAAAGCGGTCATGTCGATGAGCGAACCGCTGCCTAAATCAGTGATCACCGGCAGCTGATGTTGCGCCGCCAACGCCACCAGCTCGGCTTCCGCTACCGCATGGGTGAAGCCCTGAATCTGGTAGTTGCTGGTATGCACCTTCATCAACAAACCGGTGTTGTCGCTGATGCCAGCACGATAATCTTTCAGATGGGTACGATTAGTGGTGCCGACTTCAACCAGCTGGCAGCCCGCCTGGCGCATCACATCGGGGATGCGGAACGCGCCGCCGATTTCGACCAGCTCACCGCGTGAGACAATCACTTCGCGACCTGGCGCCAGTGCTGCCAGCATCAGCAACACGGCGGCGGCATTGTTATTCACGATACAGGCCGCTTCAGCCCCCGTCAGTTCACACAGCAGCGCACTCACCGCACGATCGCGATGGCCACGTGACGCATCATCCAGCGCATATTCCAGCGTGACCGGCTGGCGCAAGCAGGCAGTGACCGCCTCAATCGCGCGCGTGCTTAACTGCGCACGGCCCAGGTTGGTGTGCAGCACCGTGCCGGTGAGATTGAACACCGGACGCAGCGCGCTTTGTTGCTGCTGTTGCGCGCGGCGCTGCGCTTCCTCTGGCCAGTTAAGATGCCAGCCGGGTAAAGTTTGATGCTGTTGAATATGCGTGCGTGCTTCTTGCTGCATGGCGCGCAGCTGGCGGGTGGTAAACGCGGTGCCCGTCTGCAGCAGCAGCGGCTGCATCGCGGGATCGCGCAGCAGGCTGTCGATAGCAGGCAGTTGTGAATACAGTGTTTTCATCGGGTGGCTTAGCTTAGCTGGAAGGCGGAACGGTGCGGGCAAAACTCTCCCGCGCAAACAACGTATCGGCCAGCTTGATCAATGCCGGGCGGTTCACGCACCAGTTAGGCAGCACCCGGCGGAAGTTGAGATAACCAATCATGCAGCCAGTGGCGATGTCGGCCAGATTGAGCGTACCGCTGTTCAAGAGTTCACCCTGGGCCGCCGCCGTTTCCAGCGCATCCAACCCACGCAAAATTTTCTCGCGATTACGCATTAGCACTTCTTCGGATTGTTGATCGCCGGGGCGCATCTGTTCGCGCACAATCATCACGGCGGCATCGTTGATGCCATCGGCGAGCTTTTCCAGCTGACGTACCTGCAGAGCGAGCAGGGCGTCATCCGGCAACAGAGCAGGGGCGTCACCGCGTAGCTCAATGACCTGGGCGATAATCGAAGAATCAAACCAGGTGAGATGGTTATCGTCTACCAGTGCAGGCACTTTGCCCAGCGGGTTATAGTGCGGCACGTGGCTGTCTTCCACCCAAGGCGACTGGTTAACAAATTCGAACACCAGGCCTTTTTCCAACAGGATCACTGAAATTTTGCGGACAAAAGGGCTGGTGTAGCTGCCAATCAGTTTCATCAGGTGTTTCCTTTGCGACAGAGATAGGTACACAAATTGTAGCGGCGCGATTTATTACACGTTGTTGTCTGGCTCAAAAACAGCGCGATAAATCGTGCCGCGACAGTTCGTAGGAAAGCGGCAATTTGCTCAATCCCCAGGAAACATAAATGGATTCAGGCTGCTGCGCGCAAAGCCTTCCTGCTCCATACGCGCATCCAGCACCAGTGAGGCCAGGTCATCGGCCACCGGTTCCACCGCCGGATCCTTCTCCTGATACAACATCTTCAGATAGGTGCCGCAGTCACCACAGCTTTCGGCTTTCACTGCGGCTCTTTCGCTGTCGAGTGACCAATAGTGCAGGTCGCGCGTTTGCTCGCAGTTGGAGCACTTACTGCGCACCACATACCATTCACTTTCACACAGATTACAGTGTAGATAACGCAGCCCCTGCTGGCCCACATCCATATGCACCACGCTGGTCACCGGCACGCTGGCGCACACCGGGCAGAACTGGCGATGCTCGCCGTATTCTGCGCGGGCTTTGCCTGGGATCAGCGCTGCCATCTGCGCCCAATAGATCGAAAGCGCTGCCCAAATAAACGGGGCTTTATCGCTGCTGACCTGCGCAAAATCACCCTCCAGTAGCGCACTGGCCAGGCCTTCCAGCTCGGAAGAGGAGGCTTTTTCCAGGTTCTCCAGCACCGCCAATGCCTGGCCGCTCATCTCGGGCTTCAGCTCGGCAATCAGCGAATGCAGCAGACGCTGCCAGTGGGCATCGCGGGGATAGGTGTGAATATCGAGCGGCGGCTTGCCCTGTTCGGCGCTTTCGGCCAAACGCTGGCGCAAATCGAGTTGCAGCGGATGATCGTACAGCACGATGTCTTGCGCCTGCGCGATCACGGCAGCAAAGCGCAGATAATCGCCCAGCGGATTCTTCGCTGCCAGCTCACGTAAACGCGCTGCACGGCGGCTGTACAGATTTTTCAGCCGAGGGAAAAGCAACGGCGGAACCTGTTCCGCCGTGTTTTTTTCGCCTTTCTCCAGCTGGTCCTGCGGGATAATGCGAATACTCATCAGGGACGTTTTTCCTGTTGTGTTTGGCGTTGGCGCTGCTCACGATACCAGCGTGGATGATGTTTCTTTGCCCACGCGGCCGGCACCCAGCCCTCAACCATGGCGGTAATGGTACCTTTGACCCACAGGGCCGCATAAATGTGCACCATAATCACCACGATCAATGCCACAGCTGAGACCGAATGCACCACCAAAGCGGCGCGAATCAGCGGAATCGCAAAGGCGCCTGCAAAGTAAGGACGCCAGATAACCACTCCGCTCGCCAGCAGCAAGACTAAGCTGATGATAGCAGCCCAGAACACACACTTCTGCCCGAAGTTGTATTTGCCGGTATCACCCACCTCTTCATTGCGTACGATCTTATTGATGTTTTTCGCCCAGATCAGGTCTTCGCGATTGATCAGATTCTGTTTCCAGTAGCGCAAAAACATGATCAGAAAAGCAGCAAACATCACCACGCCGACAAAGGGATGCAGGATGCGCGCCAGTTGTGGCGTGCCCAAAACGTGCATCAGCCAGTTAAAGGAGGGAAAGAAGAAACCCAGCCCGCTCAGGGCTGCCAGAACAAAACAGAACGCCACAATCCAGTGATTGATGCGTTCCGGTGCGCTGTATCGCACCAGACGATCGCGCTTTTTCATCATTCGCGCTCCTCTTTTTCGTGCAGGTTCTCGTCCTCATCCTCTTCCACCCGGTTCGGCCCGACGCCGACATAGTGGAATACCGAGGCAGCGAAGGTGGCGGCGAAACCGATGGCCGCCAGCGGTTTCCAGATACCTTTCCAGAAGGTGACCGCCGGACTGATGCTCGGGTTTTCTGGCAAACCGTGATACAGCTGCGGTTTATCAGCATGATGCAGCACGTACATGACATGCGTGCCGCCGACGCCTTCCGGATCGTACAAGCCCGCATTCTCATAGCCGCGCGTATTCAGCTCCGCCACGCGTTCTGCCGCCAGCGCCTGCATATCGGTTTTGCTACCAAAATGGATGGCGCCGGTCGGGCAGGTTTTCACGCACGCCGGTTCCTGGCCAACATTGACACGATCGACGCACAGCGTGCATTTATACACGCGGTTGTCGTCTTTATTCAGGCGCGGCACGTCGAACGGACAGCCGGCAATGCAGTAGCCGCAGCCAATGCACTGCTCGGACTGAAAATCGACGATGCCGTTGGCGTACTGAATAATCGCACCTTCGGACGGACAGGCTTTCAGGCAGCCGGGATCGGCGCAGTGCATGCACCCATCCTTGCGGATAAGCCACTCTAACTTGCCATTCTCCTCCACTTCTGAGAAGCGCATCACCGTCCAGGATTTGGCGGTCAGATCCGCTGGGTTGTCATACACCCCAACGTTATGCCCAACCTCATCGCGGATGTCGTTCCACTCTGAACACGCCACCTGGCAGGCTTTGCAACCGATGCAGGTGGTGACGTCGATCAGCTTCGCCACCTCCTGCTGATGATTCCGCGCCTGCGGAGCAGGCGTGAAACCATTGGTGGCGGAGCGGCGGATAATGTCTTGAGATTGATAAGCCATCTACGTTCTCCTACACCTTCTCAACGTTAACCAGGAACGCCTTAAACTCGGGCGTTTGCGTGTTGGCATCACCGACAAACGGCGTCAGGGTATTGGCGATAAAGCCTTTCTTCGCAATGCCCTGATAGCCCCAGTGAATCGGAATGCCGACGGTATCGACGGTTTTGCCATCCACATCAAGTGGGCGCAGGCGTTTGGTGACCACCGCTTTGGCTTTGATGTAACCGCGATTGGAGCTCACTTTCACCGTATCGCCCTGCACGATGCCCAGCTTGTTGGCCAGCTTCTCACCAATCTCCACAAACTGCTCCGGCTGCGCGATGGCATTGAGTAACGCGTGTTTGGTCCAGTAGTGGAAATGCTCGGTGAGACGATACGTGGTGCCGACATACGGGAACTGCTCGGCTTTACCCATCGCCGCCAGATCGTCTTTGAACACGCGTGCTGCCGGGTTCGAAATGACGTTCGGATGCAGTGGATTCGTGCCGAGTGGCGTTTCAAACGGCTCGTAGTGTTCCGGGAACGGACCTTCAGCCATTTTGTCGAGCGCGAACAGGCGGCCCATGCCTTCTGGCTGCATGATAAACGGCCCCACATTGCTACCCGGTGCGGCGGCGCTGTAATCCGGAATATCCATGCCGCCCCATTTACTGCCATCCCACTTGAGGATTTGCCGTTTCGGATCCCACGGATTGCCCTGCGGATCGGCCGATGCGCGGTTGTAGAGGATGCGACGGTTGAGCGGCCATGCCCAACTCCAGTTCAGCGTATTGCCCAATCCACTCGGATCGGTGTTATCACGCCGCGCCATCTGGTTGCCATCTGGCGTCCAGCTGCCCGCAAAAATCCAGCAGCCGCTGCTGGTGCTGCCGTCATCTTTCAACTGCGCAAAGCTGCTGAGCTGCTGGCCTTTTTTCACCAGCAACGTGCCTTTATCATCGAACACATCTGCCAGCGCTTTGCCGTTGCTCTCCATAGCCACTTCTTCCGACGCCGGGTTATCAGGCGTCTGGTAGTTCCAGGTCATGTTCAGCACCTGCTCTGGCAAGGCACCGCCTTCGCTGGCGTACATTTTGCGCAGACGGCTGTAAATGCCGGAGAGGATTTCGCCATCGTTCAGCGCTTCGCCCGGCGCATCCTGACCTTTGAAGTGCCACTGCAGCCAGCGTCCGGAGTTGACGATGGAGCCATTCTCTTCCGCGAAGCAGGTGGAGGGCAGGCGGAACACTTCAGTCTGAATCTTCGCCGGATCGACATCGTTAAACTCACCGTGGTTTTGCCAGAAGGTCGAGGTTTCGGTGTTGAGCGGGTCGATGGTCACCAGGAACTTAAGTTTCGACAGCGAATCGATCACTTTGCGTTTGTTTGGGAACGAGGCCACCGGGTTAAAGCCCTGGCAAAGATAGCCATTCACTTTGCCCTGCGACATCATCTCGAAATACTGCAAGACGTCGTAGCCTTTGTCCCACTTCGGCAGCCAGTCGAAGCCCCAGCTGTTCTCGGCCTGCGCTTTGTCGCCAAAGAAGGCTTTCATCATGCTGACAAAGAATTTCGGGTAGTTACCCCAGTAGTTCACCTGGCCGGGTAGCGTCGGTTTCGGCGTGTTGGCCGCGAGGTAGGTTTGCAGATCGGTCTGTTTCTCCGAAGGCAGCGTCATGTAACCTGGCAAACTTTGCGACAGCAGGCCAAGATCGGTGAGCCCCTGAATATTGGAGTGACCGCGCAATGCATTCACACCGCCGCCGGCCATGCCCATGTTGCCGAGCAGCAACTGGATCATCGCCATAGTGCGGATGTTTTGCGCACCGACAGAATGCTGTGTCCAGCCGAGCGCATACAGGAATGAGGTGGTGCGATCGCGCGCGCTGGTCTCACCGATCAGCTCGCAGACGTGCAGGAAGTCCTCTTTCGGCGTGCCGCAGATGCGTGACACCATTTCTGGCGTGTAGCGGCTGACGTGCTGTTTCAGCAGATTCCACACACAGCGTGGATGTTGCAGGCTGTCATCACGTTTGGCAAAGCCGTCATCGCCCAGTTCATAGTTCCAGCTGGTTTTATCGTATTTGCGATTTTCGTCGTCGTAGCCGCTGAACAGGCCCTCATCAAAATGATAATCCTCGCGCACAATCAGGCTGGCATTGGTGTACGCCTGCACATATTCATGCTGGATTTTGTCATTTTGCAGCAGCCACAGCAGCACGCCCGACAGGAAAGCAATGTCGGTGCCGGAACGAATCGGCGTGTAAAAGTCTGCCACCGATGCCGTACGCGTGAAGCGCGGATCGATAACAATCAATTTGGCTTTGTTGTGAATCTTGGCTTCCATCGCCCAGCGGAATCCCACAGGATGCGCTTCAGCGGCGTTGCCACCCATCACAACGATCAGATTGGCATTACGGATGTCGACCCAGTGGTTGGTCATCGCACCGCGACCAAATGTTGGAGCAAGACTTGCTACCGTTGGTCCGTGTCAAACGCGTGCCTGGTTGTCGACCGCTAACATGCCGAGCGATCGGGTAAATTTTTGGGTTAAATAGCCAGTTTCATTGCTGGATGCGGATGCACACAGCATGCCTGATGAGAGCCAGCGGTTGACGGTGACGCCTGCGGCGTTCTGCGCGATAAAGTTGGCGTCGCGATCCGCTTTCAGCAGTTTCGCGATACGGTCAAAGGCATCGTCCCAGCTGATG
This sequence comes from Pantoea sp. USMM079, assembly GCF_037153115.1. Lineage (NCBI taxonomy): Bacteria > Pseudomonadati > Pseudomonadota > Gammaproteobacteria > Enterobacterales > Erwiniaceae > Pantoea > Pantoea sp. USMM079. The sequence continues at coordinate 154,674 of NZ_JBBCKX010000008.1, read as the reverse complement.
CGCTGCCATTTATCGGAGCCTGGCGCGCGGTATTCGGGGTAGTGCAGGCGGCTTTCACTGTGGACAAAATCCAGCAGGCCAGCGCCTTTCGGACACAATGCGCCACGGCTCACCGGATGGTCTGGATCGCCTTCAATGTGGAAAATGGTCTCTTTGGCGTTTTTCGCGCCGTCACCGAGGCTATACATTAATAAGCCACAGCCCACTGAGCAGTAAGTGCAGGTGTTGCGGGTTTCGCGGGCACGCAGCAGCTTGTACTGTCGCGTTTCCGCCAGCGCCACCTCTGGCGTAAAGCCGAGGAGTGCTGCCGATGTCCCTGCCATACCGCCAGCACAGATTTTGAAGAATTTTCTTCGGCTGACGTTCATGAATAATCCTTGAGTCGACATTGCTACAATTTGCCTGCGTCGTTCAAATGGTCGCGATATGACCTTCACCCATTCGTTTCTGTCGCTTACGGGTGTAAGCTCCCGGTTTGAAGGGGCTTGCTGCCTTGCCACCATCCGAATGACGGGCAAAAATTTTTTTGTGATGCGTTGGGCCGAGATTCACAATGACCCAACTAACAGTGTGAGAATAGCAGTAGAATAATACCACTGCTTTAATAGGGTTGTTGTCCGAGGCGAGCAAAGTGAAAGTCAAAGCACAGGAAAGTCATCAGAGTGTGATTGAGATCTCAGGCGCAGTGCAGGCGCCGGTACGTCAGCGGCGTGATATCCGCACGTCTGAAACCGACTGGCTGGCACAAGAGGTGCCGATCGCGCTGGTGTATAACGGCATTTCCCATGTGGTGATGATGGCCACGCCCAACGATCTTGAGGCGTTTGCGCTCGGTTTCTCACTCTCAGAAGGCATTATTGAGAAGCCTGATGAGATTTTCGGCATGGATGTGGTGCCCGGCTGCAACGGTATTGAAGTGCAGATCGAACTCTCCAGCCGCCGCTTTATGGCGCTAAAAGAGCAGCGCCGTGCCATGGCGGGCAGAACCGGCTGTGGCGTGTGCGGCGTGGAACAACTCGACCAGATTGGTAAACCGCTGCAACCGTTGCCGTTTACCCAAACCTTCGATCTGGCAAACCTCGATAGCGGGCTGGCGCAACTGCGCAATTACCAACCCATCGGCAATCTCACCGGATGCACGCACGCGGCGGCATGGATGTCGCCGCAGGGGGAATTGCTCGGTGGCTGCGAAGACGTGGGCCGCCATGTGGCGCTGGATAAACTGCTGGGGCATCGCAGCCAGCAGCCGTGGCAACAGGGTGCAGTGTTAGTCTCCAGCCGCGCCAGTTATGAGATGGTGCAGAAATCAGCGATGTGCGGCGTGGAGATATTATTTGCGGTATCTGCGGCGACCCAACTTGCCGTTGAGGTCGCCGAGCGTTGTCATTTAACGCTGATAGGGTTTAGTAAACCGGGACGCGCTACGGTGTATAGCCATCCACAGCGCCTGATTTAAACCACCTGTACCTGTGGCAGCGCCTGTTGGAGCGCGGCTAATGCGCCTGGTTTGGCGGAGCCGCTGTCGCAAATCAGCAAATCCACGTCTCCAATCGGCGCATATACCGTGCGACTGATCACCCCTAGCTTGCTGTGATCCGCCAGTAAAAAGGTGCGCGAAGCCTGCTGCACCATGGCACGGGCAATCGCCGCTTCGTGTGGATGGAAACTGCTGGCGCCGTTTTTAGCATCAATGCCAACCGGTGACAGCAGGGCAACGTCGGCGTGATAGCGGTAAATCTCGCTGACCGTGATTTCGCCGCGCGTCTGCTGTGCACCTGCCATCATCATCCCACCGAGCAAAATCACCTGATTATTCAGCGTTTCATGTTCTTCGGCGGCGCTTAGCGCCAGTGCAGCCTGCAAACTGTTAGTGATAATGGTTAAGCCGGCCATGCTGCGTAGCTGCTCCGCCAGCATGGTGGTGGTGGTGCCGGCATCCAGAAACAGCGTCTGGCCCGGCTGCAAGTGCTGTGCGGCCGCCACGGCAATCGCACGTTTCTCTTTGGCTTGAGCACTGCGGCGCACTTGCAGCGGTGCTTCCGGCTGGCTATCTACCGCGACTAAACCGCCGTGCACCCGTCGTGCTAAACCCTGCGCTTCCAGCTCAATAATGTCTCGCCGTGCCGTTTCCCGTGAAATACCCAGCTCATTGATAATGCGCTCGGTGCTGACCTGATGCTGCGTGGTCAGCAGGGCTCGAATGCGGTGTAAGCGGGTTTCCTGCAGCATGACTTTTCCCTGTAGCGTAATAATCTGAGCCTAAGCTTACCTGAGTGTCATTACGGCGTCATGTGTATTTGGTTGTATTTGTGTATTTGGTTGCATTTCTCGTTAAAGCAGGCATGATGGTGACAACGGTCACACATCATGCACCCCTTTCACCTTCGCAACGGGAGTTACCATGGCTACACGTTCCACCATCATGGACACCAACAGTTTTCGTGCTGAGCACGCCGACGGTCTGGATGCAGCAACCCGCCAGCTGACGGACAAGCGCAGCAAAGTGTTGGGCGAGTCGTATCGCCTGTTTTATCGTAAGCCGGTGCATCTGGTACGCGGTGAAGGGCAGTATCTATGGGATGCTGCAGGTAACAAATATCTCGATGTGTACAACAACGTGGCCAGTATTGGCCACTGCCATCCGGCGGTGATCGAAGCGGTAAACCAGCAGATGAAGATGCTGAATACCCACACCCGTTATCTGCACGAACGCATTCTCGATTACACCGAAGAGCTGCTGGCAACCACGCCAGACGCCATCGACCGTGCTATGTATATGTGCACCGGGTCGGAAGCTAACGATTTGGCGATCCGCGTGGCGCGTGCTTTCAGCGGCGGCACGGGCATTATCGTGTCGCAGGAGGCCTATCACGGCACCAGCGATCTCACGTCTGGCGTCTCCCCGGCACTGGGCAGCGGTCAGCCACTGGCGGCCACCACGCGTTTGGTTTCGCCACCCGATGCTTACCGCGTCAACGCACCGGATCTCGGCGAATGGTTTGCCAACGAAATTCAGAAACAGATCGATGACATGAAAGCACACGGCATTAAATTTGCTGGCTTCCTCGCGGATTCGATCTTCTCTTCCGATGGTGTGTTACCGAATCCACGCGGCTTCCTGCAGAAAGCGGTGGATGTGGTGCACGCTAATGGCGGTATCTTCATTGCGGATGAAGTGCAGCCTGGCTTTGGTCGTACTGGCGATGCGTTCTGGGGCTTTGCCCGTCACGGCGTGGTGCCGGATGTGGTGACCACTGGTAAGCCGATGGGTAACGGCATTCCGGTTTCCGGCCTGCTGGCAAAGAGTGATGTGCTGGCGGCGTTTAGTGACGATATCCCTTACTTCAACACCTTTGGCGGTAACCCGGTTGCTATGGCGGCGGCGCAGGCGGTCCTGACGGTGATTAAAGAAGAGGGCTTGCAAGAGCACAGTCGCGTGGTGGGTGCCAAACTGCTCGCCGAGTTGCAGAAGTTAATGGATCGCCATGAAAGCATTGGCGATGTGCGCGGAGCGGGGCTGTTTATCGGCTTCGAACTGGTGCAGGACCGCACCAGCAAAACGCCGGATAAAGCGCTGGCGCTGGATCTCACCGAGAAGCTGCGCGATCACCATGTGCTGACGTCGGTGGCCGGGCCGTACGGCAACGTACTGAAGCTGCGTCCACCATTGGCGTTCCAGGAATCGGATATTGATTGGCTGGTGGGTGCGCTGGATAAGTCACTGACCGAGCTGGGTCGGTAAAAGGCTAAGGTTGCCCCAAAGCAGTATCAGGAAGATGAAGCGGGTCGCCATTCCTGGCGACCCGGCTGAGAATCTGCACGTTTCACTCAATGTGCACGTGGATGCGCACCTGGAAAGGATTACGCGGCTGCCGTTTCCTGGGCAAAAATACTTTCCATCTTCTGCCACGCCTGCGCCACATCGTCATCCAGATTGAACAAACCTGACGTGCCAACGATAAACACATCCACACCAGAAGCCGCAATCTGCTTAAAGGTGCGCGCATTGCAGGAACCATCAATCTCGGTCAGATAGTGATAACCGTGCTCTTCGCGCATGGCAATCAGCCGGCGAATCTTGTTCAGCGTTTCCGGAATAAATTTCTGCCCCGCAAAGCCAGGATCCACCGACATCACCGTAACCTTATCCAGCAGATGTGCATACTCACGAATGCTCTCGGCAGGTGTCGCCGGGTTTAATACCACGCCGCAGCGACGGCCCGCTTCTTTGATTTGAGTCAGCAGGCGGAATATTTTGTTATTCGCGGTTTCGGGATGGAAGCTAATAATATCCGCCCCCGCTTCAATGCACATCGGAATAATATCTTCCGGGTGATTGACCATTAAATGCACATCAATTGGCACATCGGTAATTTTACGCAGGTTCTCAATAAAGAACGGCGATAACGTAATATTTTTAACGTAGCTGCCATCCATAATATCGACATGATAAAAAGCCGCAGTAGTATTCATCGCTTCGATCTGTTCACGAAAGCGGGTGAGATCCATACACATTAATGACGGTGAAAATTGAGCGTTCATTGTTTTTTTCCTCATTACATAAACAGCGCCCGCAGGCGCTGTGTTATGACATCAATGGAAGAACGAAATAATGTGGCCGAGTACGATGCCGACAATACCGAAGTCCGCGTCGCCGAAGGTGGTCGAGGCAAAGCCCAGGTCGCCCATCAGCGGCAGCAGAATCGCTGGCAGGAAGGAGATCAGCAGCCCTTGTACAAAGGAGCCGACCACCGCGCCACGACGTCCACCCGTGATGTTGCCGTATACACCCGCGGTGGCACCGCAGAAGAAGTGGGGCACCAGACCAGGAACAATCACGCTCAGACCAAACAATGGGCACAGGAACATGCTGATCAGACCGGCGGAGAAACTGCACAGGAAGCCGATGATCACGGCATTCGGCGCGAACGGGAACACGGTTGGGCAGTCCAGCGCCGGTTTGGCGTTCGGTACTAACTTATCTGCGATGCCTTTAAAGGCCGGCACGATCTCGGCAATCACCATACGCACACCGGCGAGGATGATATAAACGCCCGCCGCAAAGGTGATGGACTGAATAATCGCGAACACGATGAAGTTCTGACCGCCGCTCACCTGGCTTTCGGTGAACTCTTTACCCGCCACCAACACCAGCGCGATAAACAGAATCATCATGGTCAGCGAAATCGCGACCGAGGAATCACGCAGGAAGTTGAGGGTTTTCGGCACCTTCAACTCTTCGGTGGATGGACTGCCTTTGCCCACTGCTTTACCGACCAGCGCAGACAGCAGATAACCGGTTGAGCCGAAGTGGCCGAGCGCCAGATCGTCCGAATTGGTGATTTTACGTGTGAACGGCTGCAGAATCGCCGGGCACACCACCATCATGGTGCCGAGAATCAGTGAACCGATTAGCACCAGCCAGAAGCCATGTACGCCGCCGACGGAAAGAATCACCGCCAGCATCGCCGACATATACAGCGTGTGATGACCGGTCAGGAAGATGTACTTCAGCGGGGTGATACGCGCCAGCAGGATGTTCACCAGCATACCGAACACCATGATCATCGCGGTTTCAGTACCGTAACTCTTCTGCGCCAGCGCGGCCATTGCATCAGTATTTGGAACGACACCCTGAATATTAAACGAGTGCTCAAACAGCTGGCTGAAAATGGTCAGTGTTGCCGCAATCAGGTTGGCCCCTGCAATAAGAATCACAAAGCCCATGATGGTTTTCAGCGTGCCGGAAATCACATCCGACACCGGTTTCTTTTGCAGTAATAAACCAATCAGGGAAAAAAGGCCGACAAGTATTGCGGGTGTTCCGAGAACATCCTTGATGATAAATTGCAGCATAATTACTCCATGTGAGTAAAATCGGGCTATTACAGATTTTCCGCCAGGATTTCTTTAATTTTGGCGTTATCTAATAAATTCGTCAGACCAAATACCTGCGCGCTATGCCCGGATAACTGATCGGCAATATCTTTGGCGCTGATAATGAGATCGGCCTGTTCAGATTTCGCCGTGGTTAAATCGGTATGGCCCACTTCGGCCTCTTTCCCTAATTCCGCCACAATTTTTTTCACGTTCATTTCCACAATAAAGCTGCTGCCTAAACCATTACCGCACACAATCAGGACTTTTTTCATAATAGGATTCTCTGGTGGTTAATTTGTAATAACAGCTTCAATCGCTGGTAGGGTTGCCGCCGTCAGCAACTGCTGCAGGCGAGATTCGTCACTGAATACTTCGGCTAACGCTGTGATCATCTGGATATGATCGTCGCCAGAAACGGCGCACAGCATAATCACCACATGCACCGGATCGTTTTCATCCGCTGCAAAGCTCACACCGTTCTTCACATGCAGCAACGACAAGCCATTCTTACGCGCGCCCTGTTCCGGACGGGCATGCGGCATCGCCAGGCCGGGTGCCAGTACGTAGTAAGGTCCCAGTTCGGCATGCGAAGTAAAGATGGCATCGAGGTAAGCCGGGGTGATCGCCCCTTCGGCCAGCAGCGGCTCAGCGGATAAACGTACCGCGTCCTGCCAGTCGCTGACCTGTTCTACGATGCGAATATGTTGCGGTGTCAGCCATTGAGTGAGCATCAGTAATTCCTGGTTATTCGTCGATGGAGTGCACTTTAGGTGATTTTCTCAGCGCTTTTCTGTGATGTTTGTCGCAAAAGTTAGCGCTAACACGGATGTTGTTAAAAACTGTGTTATCGCTAATATTTTTGTGCAGTCCGTTTGTCATCGTTGCAAGCACCTGACATGCTCCGAGAATCTGAAAATCCTCAGCAGGTGAGGCGTGCCCGAATCTGTGGTGATTAACGTGGCACGTTGACGCATTTGGTTTTAAGCTGCGTGCGGGCATTTGTAGCGAGTCAGTTAGGAGAAGGCATGGCAGAAAAAAAACGGCGCGGTACCGGCAAAAGCACACTGGCCGATGTTGCCCGTTTGGTCGGCGTGAGCACCATGACGGCATCACGTGCGTTGCGCATGCCGGAGAAAGTCTCACCTGAAATTCGCGCCAAAATTGATGCGGCCGTCGCCGAACTGGCTTACGTGCCCAATATCCAGGCGCGTAATCTGGCGTCGGCATCGTCGAAGCTAGTCACCATGGTGGTGCCTTCGTTCGCCACGCCGGGCAGCGCGATTGTGTCGGAAGCGCTGCAGGAGATCCTGCGTCCGCAGGGCTACAACATGATGCTGGCGGAAGCCAACCACTCGGCGGCGGAAGAGAGCGAATTAATTGAGATGTTGCTCTCGTACAATCCGGCGGCGATGGTGCATTTCAACTTCGACAATGCCGCTGAAGCTCATCGTTTGCTGAGTAATTCCGGCCTGCCGGTGATGGATATCGGCGGGGTACATCAGGAATCTGCGGGTATTAGCATTGGTGTCGATTACGCTAAAGCGATTCGCCAGCTGGTGCAGAGTTTGGTGGAACGTGGCTATCGCCATCTCGGCTTGTTGTGTACGCAAACCAATACCACGATTTTCCGCCAACTGCTGAATGGCTGGCACAGTGGCATGCTGGCATCAAATCAGGCGCCGCACCGCGTGGTGACCTCGCCGAAAATGCCGACCTTTGCCGCGGGACATAGCCTGCTGGCGGAGATCCGGCTGACCTGGCCGGAACTGGATGTGCTGATTTGTACCAGCGATGAAGTGGCCTGTGGTGCCATCATGGCTTGCCACGCCGCAGGCATCTCCATTCCCAGCCAGCTGGCGATTGCCAGCATCGGTGGCGGCCCATTGGCAGCAGTCTGCTCACCGCCGCTCACCAGCGTTGTCCTGCCTTATGAAGAGATGGGGCGCACGGCGGGCAAGCGCTTACTCTCCGCATTGAAAGGCGATGAACCACCTGCCATCAACGAACTGCCGGTACAGCTCAAGCTGCGTGCCAGCACCCACAAGATGTAATCCTGCGGCATCGCGTGCATGAGATGTGACTCTGCGTGCGGTGCTTTTCCCAGATTCATCAAATCCTTATCATTACTAAGGCATTGATAACCCTTTTACCGATCATGATTTTAACTATAATGATCCGACTGCTTACGCGGCACCCTGCTAAGGTGATGCTGCAAAACACTAAATGGAGAGGAAGAACATGAGTTATTCACTGCCATCCCTGCCTTACGCGTACGACGCACTGGAACCACACTTCGACAAGCAGACGATGGAAATCCATCACTCTAAACACCACCAGGCTTACGTTAACAACGCGAATGCAGCGCTGGAAGGTACCGAATTCGCTAACCTGCCGGTTGAAGAATTGATCGCTAAACTGGATCAGCTGCCAGCAGATAAAAAAGGTCCACTGCGTAACAACGCAGGCGGCCACGCTAACCACAGCTTCTTCTGGAAAGGCCTGAAACTGGGCACCAGCCTGCAAGGCGAACTGAAAGCCGCTATCGAAAAAGATTTCGGCAGCGTTGAAGCTTTCCAGGCTGAGTTCGAGAAAGCCGCTACCACCCGTTTCGGTTCAGGCTGGGCGTGGCTGGTGAAAAAGGGCGATAAACTGGCTGTGGTTTCAACCGCTAACCAGGATAGCCCGCTGATGGGTGAAGCCATCTCTGGCGCATCCGGTGAGCCAATCATTGGTCTGGATGTGTGGGAACACGCTTACTACCTGAAGTATCAGAACAAACGTCCTGACTACATCAAAGCGTTCTGGAACGTGGTGAACTGGGATGAAGCGGCTGCGCGTTTCGCTGCTGCTAAGTAAGTTCAGGCGATAGCCAACGCACAGAACCGGTGAAGCTGCTTCACCGGTTTTTTTCTTTACGAAAGCTAAACACTTCTTAAACCACTTCGAGATTACCTCTGCTGACAATACCGTTACGTTCGTTATTAACCTGCCGTTGATAATTTGGGGCATACAGTAGCCGCAGTTGATCACACGAAAGTAAAATAACTATGTCTACTATCACTACCCCTGTGGCGAATAAAGATTCGTCGGCATCCCTGTTTTTGCCGTTAATTAGCGGAAAAGTCAGACCTGATAAGTTATGGAATAGCAGTATGTTCCGCTTTAAATTTGCTTTAAGGTCTTTAATCTTTCCTGTTACAACATTTAATTACCTTAACGCATTAGCGAAACTGCCGTTTCTGCCGCAACTGTTGAAAATGCAGGGATTGCTGCCGGCTAAACCGCATCGCCCTTACCTCCGCGCAGGCTTTAGCGTGGCACAACGTGCGCAGGCGCTGCTTGACCATTACACGTTGATGGATCAACTGGATAATGCCAAACTGCGCCAGTTACTGCTGAGTCCGGTATTAAATGTGATTGCCACTTTTAACGGAAAAAATGATGAGGTGTTTGCTATTAATTGTTGCCCGGGACATTTTGACCGTGAAGGTGAAATAACCCTGACACTGCATTATCAAACCATGAATATTGCCTCGCTCTCTTTTTCCATTATTCAGGAAAAGGGCAAGCGCACATTATTGATTGGTGGATTGCAGGGGCCGCGCAAACACATCTCAAATGATGTTATTCGCGATGCAACCAAAGCCGCACATGGCGTATTCCCGAAACGTCTGTTAATGGAAGCGGTATTTATTCTGGCGCAACAATGTGGCGTGCAAGCGATTTGCGCAGTAGGAGATACCACGCATGTGTTCCGCAGCATGCGTTATCGCCACAGTAAAGGTGATAAGTTCTTTGCCAGCTACAGCGAGTTCTGGCTGTCACTGGGCGGTGAAGCCCGTGCCGACGACCTGTTTACGTTGCCGCTGCAGATGGAAAGGAAAGCACTGGAAGAGATCGCCAGTAAGAAACGTGCGGAGTATCGTCGTCGCTATGCACTGTTGGATGCGTTAAACACCCAGGTATTGCTGGCAGCAGGGGGTGAACCCGTGGCAGGGGTTGAAGCAGTGCAGGAACAGAGCGTGGAACGCGACGTATCACACGCCGCGTAATCGGGTATCAGAACGGCTGCTTCGCGTAGCCGGTCATCACCTTCAGCCCCATCTCACGTCCCAGCGCGGTCATTGGATGCACCACCACCAGGCCGCGCACGCTCTTCTTAAATGCGCCCATGTTGGCTTGTTCTTTCCTGGTGATCTCACGGCTGAAACCCAGCTTCTGCAGCTGTTGCGCTTCTTTACTCAGTTTCTCATCGCGAACACTGCGCAGACGTTCAATTTCCTGCACCAGCTTCTCTTTTTCACGCAGCAGCTCGCCGAGTTTTTCGGCATCGCCAGATTCCAGCAGCTGGGGTTCTTTGCGATTCAATGCGTCCAGTTGATCACTGAGCAGTTTGATCTCGGCTTTTTCTTGTTCTTTCATCAGGGGAAACTCGTTAAGGAAAACAGGCAAAGGATACATCAAAACGGGGCGATTTTGCAGCGGAGCGGATTCGACCGCGACAGAGCCCCTAAACGGCCGGCTTCTTGAAGGCTTGCTTGTGGGAGATGCGCGATATCAGCTCGGTGAGCGACAGCACCATGGTGGATCGCACCATCTGCAGATAGCGCTGCTGCTGCATACTGCGTAATGCTTCGTCATCCCGGGTGAAGTCAGGTTGTGGCGGCCACGCTACAACACAGTGCAGTTCACCAAATGGCCCCAAAATCTCATCGTCAGTAAAGCGGTAGTCGCTGGTGTCGTGATTGAGTTCTTCACGCAGCGCCAGCAGCAGCTCACAATCTTCATATTCATGGCGATTAATCACGCCCAAACCGTAAATCAGTTTCAAACGCACCGATAGCTCGCCCAGCGGACCGTCACCGAGCAGCAGCGGTTCAACCGCGTACTTTACGGCATAATCGTCTTTACGGAAAACCTGCAACACAAGCAGGTTGACCGCTTCAGCCAATAGCTCAACGGCGGCGATCAGGAAGCTTCTCACCGATCGACCGGCGTTCAGGCGCTCAAGCACCCGGTTTTCAAAAGCTTGCTTCTCTTCCATTATTGCCTGCATCGTTCCGCTACCGCCGACGGGCACGGTTGGCACCGCGCCCGAGTGAGCTATTAAAAGGCGCGCATTATGCCATAGCGTTGTAAGCACTCACCACTGAGGTGACCACTTCGCTATTGGCTTCCAGTTCAGAGATCTCGGCCAGCGTTGCCTGCGGGCCTTTTTCAGCCAACAGGGCAGCCAGTTCCTGCGCCTGCGGATCGGCTTCGCTGCGGTAGTGCATCGCGGCAGCAATACCCTGCACCAGGTTGGCGTGTGGCAGGTGGTACTCAAGGGTGCCGAGCGTGGGTTTGATCAGACGATCGCCCGCGCTGAGTTTACGCAGCGGCTGGCGGCCAACACGTTCAACATCATCTTTCAGGTACGGATTTTCAAAACGAGTGAGGATTTTCTGGATGTAAGCGGCGTGCTTGTCGGCATCAAAGCCATAGCGCTTGATCAGCACCTCGCCGCTCTCCTGCATCGCACCCTGCACCACGGCACGCACTTTCTCATCCAGAATCGCATCGCGGATGGTGGCGTGGCCAGCTAACTGGCCAAGATACGCGGTGATGGCATGGCCGGTATTCAGCGTGAAGAGTTTGCGCTCGACAAATGCCATCAGGTTATCAGTCAGCTCCATGCCAGGAATGTTTGGCAATTCACCTTTGAACTGCGTTTTATCGACAATCCATTCGCTGAAAGTTTCGACTGTCACTTCCAGCGGATCGTTGCTGCCGGCCTCAGATGGCGGCACGATGCGGTCAACGGCGGAGTCGACGAAGCCAACGTGCTCTTCAACCCACGCGTGATACTGTTCTGGCAGCGCTTTCAGAACGTGCTGCTTCAACTGACTGGTGCCGCGCACCATGTTTTCACAGGCGATGATATTCAGCGGACGGACATTACCGTTGTCGCTGCGTTTGGCCAGACCTTTCGCCACACCGCCTGCGATGCGCTCCAGAATTTGCGGACCAACCGCCGTGGTAACGATATCAACCTCAGCAATCAGCGTGACGATGTCGTCGCTGGTGCTGTTCACTGCGCTAACGCCGGTAACGATTTCGACCTTTGCCTGCTCGCCAACTACATGAACCGGATACTCATGACGGGCGTTAAGGGCATCCAGAACCACCTGATTCACATCCGCGAAGACCAGTTCGATACCGGCATCAGCCAGCAACTTACCGATAAAACCGCGACCGATGTTACCTGCTCCAAAATGTAACGCTTTCATAAATTTGACCCATATCAAATGACGAAAGGGCGGGCAAATCCGCCCCGGAAATGTGGGACGGGCTTGCCCGCCCCAGGGAAGTTAAAACGTGGTATTACGCTTTCGCGGTGTTACCTGAAAGCAGATCCAGCACATCCTGCACGCTGGTGGTGTTCGCCAGCTTCTCAATCACGCTGTCATCATCCAGCGCGTTGGTCAGGCTGGTAATCACCTGAATGTGTTCGTTATTGCGAGCCGCAATACCAATCACCAGGCGCGCCACGTCATCGGCTTCTTCGCCAAACAATACGCCCGCAGGGTACTGGCAGAACACCACGCCAGTTTTCAGCACGCGATCTTTGGCTTCCACGGTGCCGTGCGGCACAGCGATAGACTCACCGAGATAGGTCGGGGTCAGCTTTTCACGTTCCAGCATCGCTTCAACGTACTCTGGCTGGACATAACCGCCTTTCACCAACTGCTCACCAGCAAAGCGAATCGCCTGCTCTTTGTTGCTGGCGCTCAAGCCGAGGAACACGTTGTCCGCGCCCAATTTAAACAAGTTAGCGCTGCCATCGTCGTAGCTGTCTGCCAGCGTGGTCTGCACGGTTTCACGATGCGCTTCGCTGCGGTTAGCGGCGATCAGACGTTCTGTCAGATTGCTGTACAGCGCGCTATCGAGGAAGTTGTTCAGCGAAATATGCTGCGCCTGCGGTGCCTGGCGCATCGCACGCTCGGTCAGATCGCGGTGAGTAATCACCAGATCCACATCGCCCGGCAGTGAGTTAATCGCACTGTTGGTGACCGAGATATTGCTCAGGCCGGCATCCTGCACTTTCTTACGCAGCACACCTGCACCCATGGCGCTGGAACCCATACCGGCATCACAGGCCACGATGATTTTACGCACGTGGCTCACATCAACGCTGTTGGCATCGGCGATAACCGGAGAACCGGCAACGGCCTGACCTTTAGACTGCGCTTTCATATCACGCATACGCTGAGTCGCAGCTTCGATATCGTCATCTTCTTTTACTTTGCTGGTTTTCAGCAGGATAGAAGAGACCACGAAGGAGACGGCAAACGCCGCGATGATGGCCGCGATGTTGGCGAAGTATGCGCCTTTTGGCGTCATCGCCAGTACTGCGAGAATAGAACCCGGAGACGCTGGAGAGACCAGACCGCCATTCAGTACGGTCAGGGTGAACACGCCTGTCATACCACCGAGGATCACCGCCAGCAGCAGACGTGGCGCCATCAGCACGTACGGGAAGTAAATTTCGTGGATACCACCGAGGAAGTGGATGATTGCCGCACCGCCTGCAGACTGCTTAGCGCTACCGCGACCAAAAATCATGTAGGCAACCAGTACACCCATACCTGGGCCTGGGTTCGCTTCAATCAGGAAGAAGATGGATTTACCGGCTTCGCTAGCCTGCTGGATACCCAGTGGCGAGAAGATACCGTGGTTGATGGCGTTATTGAGGAACAGGATTTTCGCCGGTTCAACAAAGATAGAAGTCAGTGGCAGCAGGTTGTTCTGCACCATCAGGTTTACGCCCGCCGCAAGAATGTGTGACAGACCTTCAACCAATGGACCGATGCCGATGAACGCCAGCAGCGCCAACAGCATACCGATGATACCGGCTGAGAAGTTGTTAACCAGCATCTCAAAGCCGCTTTTGATTTTACCATCAACCATACGGTCAAAGGTTTTGATCGCCCAGCCGCCCAATGGACCGGCAATCATCGCGCCGAGGAACATCGGCATATCTGCACCGACAATCACACCCATAGTGGTAATCGCACCGACCACGCCACCGCGATCGCCGCCCACCAGACGTCCACCGGTGAAACCGATCAACAATGGCAGCAGGTAAGTGATCATTGGGCCGACGAGTTTCGCCAGCGTTGCGTTTGGAATCCATCCGGTTGGGATGAACAGTGCTGTGATGATACCCCAGGCGATAAACGCACCGATGTTTGGCATCACCATGTTACTCAGAAAGCGACCAAAGCTCTGGACCTTGACCTTCGCTGATGAGGACATAAACCCACCCCTTATTGAGACGCGCTGCAATAAGAGCGCGGTTGTTTTTGTTAAGACTTTTATTGAGCCGTTCCGGCGCGGGCCGTGGCATCACTGTATGCACGCGGACTCTAGCACTAGTTTATTACGCTGCGTAGCATCCGGGATAAGTGTGATGCAGATCACTCAAAATTGGGGTGGTCAGGGTGCTATAAGGTGATGAAGATCACATAAATAGAGTGTAAGAAAAGTACGAAGGCGAAATTTTAAGCAAAACAACGGGATAAATGTGACTTAAGTCACCTTTGCAGCTCTCAGGTTTGTTTCATAAGTGTGATGGAGATCACAAACTATTTTTGGTTGAAAATGCGTCAGATCACACAATAGCGATGCTGATAAGTAAGGTGTAAGGAAGTGACGAAAAATCTGAAAGATGCAATGAAAAGTATGTCAGGAAAAGGGCGACCTGTTAGTCGCCCCTGAACGCATTCAAAGCGAGGTTACAAACCACCCTGCACAGCATTCTGTGCCTGAGTCAAGGCTTGAGCATTGCTGGAAAGGTTGCTCATCAGGGTGTTGTACTGCGTGGCCTGATCCTGCGTTGGGAACTGAACGCCACCGTCATTGAAGGTCACACGCGTGCCCTGCGACTGCAGATAATCACCGGTTTGCACCGCCGCCTGGCTTAACGCCTGCAGCTGAGGCAGTAGCGGAATCAGTGTACCCGCTGGCTGCGTCACCACTTTGGCGTAGACGCTGTCATACACTTTCTTCAGATCGTCAGGCTGCTTCAGCGTGGCTTTGCTGCTGTCGGCCTGCATTTTGGCGCTCTGAATCTGCTGTGACAGCACACTGAGGTTGCCGCTCGCCTGACGCAGACTATCGCGACGGGTCAGATAATCTTGTGGCACACGAATCGCAGCCAGTTCATCAACCACAGGGCGCATGCCTTGCTCAACCGCCTGATTGGCCTGCTGTGAGAAGCCATACAAAATGGCGTAGTCGCTGGCGTAGTTACCGAAGGTTTGCTTCTGGTTTTCGCTCAGGCTTGGCAGATGTTCGCCGCTACGCATCGCGGTGTTCTGCAGGAAATCGGTGAAGGCTTTACGCTGATCACCTTCTTTATCGCCACAGGCGGTAAGTTGCAGCACAACCAGTGCGCTGATCATAAGCATGCCGGTACGCATCCAGATGCGGGATAATCCTGACGCCATGTTGAACTCCTGTTATGGCTAATTTCGATTCGGTGGGAATGGTCCTAAAGGATAGTGCAATGGCCTGGCGTGTACAACGGGTTGAGGCGCGGCAAACTGTGGGAAAAGGCGCACTCTGGCGCGCCGGATTAAGGTCATGAAAGAAATGTGCGGGTAGTCGGCCCTAAAGGTTGTGCTCCATCGACACCAACGAACGCAGGCAAAAACCGAACCCAAAGGCTGAAATCACCTGGCGGCATCTGGCAGTCCGCACTGATGCCGCCAGATTGTGATTTAAAACACCAGCGCCTGCCCATCTTTCCGGCTTTCAGTGGCGGCTATGTAGAAGCCCTGCGGGTCACGCACAATCGCCTGCGCACCGCCGAAGTTGTAGCTCTGTAATGGATCCTCCACCGTAATCTGGTGACCCATCTCGCGCAGTTTCGCCAGCACATTACGGTCAATACCCGGTTCCACCACTACCGCACGGCCTTGCTCAACACGCCAGCGCGGCGCATCAATCGCTGCCTGCGGGTTTTGCTTGTGCTGCATGATGCGCAACGCCAGCTGTAAGTGCCCCTGCGCCTGCATCGGGCCGCCCATCACGCCAAACGACATCAATGGCTGTCCCGCCGCATCCAGCGCAAACGCCGGAATAATGGTGTGGAACGGACGTTTGCTACCGGCCACTACGTTCGGATGCTGCGGATCGAGCGAGAAGCCGCAACCGCGATTCTGCAAGCTGATGCCGGTGTCCGGCACCACCACGCCTGAACCGAAGCCCATATAGTTGGACTGAATAAACGACACCATCATGCCGCTGGCATCGGCGGTCGAGAGATACACGGTGCCGCTCTGCTGTGGGGAGCCGAAGGTAAAATCACCGGCCTGATCGGGATTGATGAGTTGGGCGCGCTGCTTGAGGTAGCTGTCACTCAGCAGCAACTCTGCCGGGAATTCCAGATGGTCGTAATCGGTGACGTAACGATCCAGATCGACCAGCGCCAGCTTCATCGATTCAATCGACAAGTGCAGCCACGGCACGGAATCCGGCGTGTAGCTGCCGATGTCCCACTGCTCCAGAATGCCGAGCGCAATGAGAGTGGCGATACCCTGACCGTTGGGCGGTAATTCCTGCACCGAGCCGTTGGC
Source organism: Pantoea sp. USMM079 (assembly GCF_037153115.1). NCBI lineage: Bacteria > Pseudomonadati > Pseudomonadota > Gammaproteobacteria > Enterobacterales > Erwiniaceae > Pantoea > Pantoea sp. USMM079. The sequence goes on along the minus strand of NZ_JBBCKX010000008.1, from coordinate 138,172 downwards.
AAACGGACGCGATAACAGATCTACCCAGTCGGCGCGGTGGTTGTTGAGATCGCTCATGCTGAGCGCTGCGCCGTGCTGCCCGGCAAATGCCACCATTTTCTCCGCCAGCTCGCCCCGATAGAAGGCTTCACCTTTGGTTTCGGCGATTTTCTGCAGTGTGGCGGCCTGCGCCGGGTTACGGAACAGCTCACCAGCACGCGGCGGTCGGCCATCTGGCGCAAAACACTCAACAAACCCCGGCTGAGACTTCAGTTTGTTGTAGCCGCGCTGCCACAGATGGGCGATCAGCGGCGAAACCGGGAAGCCGTCACGGGCGTATTCGATAGCCGGTTGTGCCAGCGTGGTCAGCGGCAGCGTGGCAAAGCGCTCGGCCAGCGTGACCCAGGCAGAAACGGCACCCGGCACGGTCACCGCTTCCCAACCGATTTCCGGCATGGTGCTCTGTCCGGCAAAGCGTTCTGCATTCCAGCTGGCGGGGGAACGGCCGGAGGCATTTAAGCCATGCAGCTCTTTCCCATCCCAGATAATGGCAAAGGCATCGCTGCCAATGCCGTTGCCGGTCGGTTCCAGTACGGTGAGCGCCATCGCCGTAGCAATCGCCGCGTCTACCGCATTACCGCCCTGTTGCAACATGCGCATGCCCGCCTGTGCTGCCAGCGGTTGAGACGTGGCAACCGCATTGCGGCCCATCATCGGGGCGCGGTGCGAGGCATAGCTAACGTTGAAATCCAAATCGCTCATAACGGTTCCTTAATGTGAGTCATTGCGCGGATCAAGTGCGTCGCGCAGTCCGTCACCCAGCAGATTGAAGCCCTGCACAGTGAGAAAAATGGCCAATCCAGGGAAAATCGACATCCAGGGTGCCTGCTCAAGATAGCCTTTTGCGGTGTTCAGCATCGCGCCCCAGGAAGGTGACGGCGGCTGCTGGCCAAGGCCGAGAAATGACAAGCTGGCTTCCGTGATGATCGCCGAGGCAATCGCCAGCGTGGCCTGTACCAGAATCGGCGACAGCACGTTGGGCAGCACATAACGCAGGATGATCCAGCGGTCCGGCAAACCGATGGCGCGCGCCCCGTCGATATACTCTTCATGGCGGATGGCAATCACCTGGCCGCGCGTCAAACGGGCAAAGATCGGCATGGCAGAAAGCCCAATGGCGATCATCGCATTGGATAAACTCGGCCCAAGAAAAGCACCCAACGCAATCGCCAGAATCAGAAACGGGCAGGCAAGCAGCGCTTCGATAAAGCGCGAGATAATGCCATCGCACCAGCCCTGCCAGTAACCGGCAATTAAGCCCAGCGGCACACCAATCAAAATGGCGATCATCACGGAGATGCAGCCCGCCAGCAGTGAGGTGCGCGCGCCCCAAATCAAACGTGACAGAATATCGCGGCCCAGTTCATCCGTGCCCAACCAGAACAGCGCGGAAGGGGCTTTGCGAACGGCAAGGAAGTTCGCTTTAATCGGATCGGCTGGAGCCAGCCAGGGCGCCAGCAGCGCCACGGCTACAAACAGCAGCACGATCACCGCGCCGATCAGCGCACTCTTATTACGCAGAAATTTCTTCAGCACCCGGCGGTTGGGCTTTGCAACCGCAGGCACTGCGCCTGCTGTTAACACCTCGCTCATGGTTAGCCTCGCATTTTCGGGTTGATTAACAGATAGAGCACATCGGCCAGCAGATTCAGCAGCAGAAAGCCGATCGCCACCACCAGCACCACACCTTGTACCACCGCGTAATCACGGTTAAACACCGCATCGACAATCATCTTGCCGAAACCGGGTAGGGTGAAAACCTGCTCGGTTAACACCGCACCGCCCAGCAGCTCACCAAACAGCAAGGTGGTGAGCGTGACGATCGGCATCAGTGCGTTACGAAAGGCGTGCTTCAGTACCACTTTCGGGGCCAGCAGACCTTTGGCGCGCGCGGTACGGATGTAATCGGCCTTCAGCACGCTGATCATTGACGCCCGCGTATGGCGCATCAGCGTGGCGGCGAGGCCGGTACCCAGCACCAACGCCGGCAGCAGCAGCGTTTTCAGGTTCTGCGCCACATCTTCACTGATGGGGACAAAGCCTGAGGCTGGCAGCCATTGCAGATGCACGGAAAACAGCAGGATCAGCAGAATCCCCAGCCAGAAATGCGGCACCGATATGCCGGAGAGCGCGACAAAATTGGTGGTGTGATCGACCCAGGTGTCTTTGCGCACCGCCGCGATAATGCCCATGCTGATGCCAATACCTAGCGCAATCACCATCGCCAGCAGCGACAGTTCCAGCGTTACCGGCAACTTACTGGCGATCAGCGAGGTCACCGGCTCTTTGGTGCGCAGTGACATGCCTAAGTCACCCTTCAGCGCATTGCCGATCCACGAGAAATACTGCGTGGGGATCGGATCATCCAGATGGTATTCCGCCCGCAGCTGCGCGATGACCGCGGGATCACGCTCCTCACCCGCCATCGCCAGCACCGGATCGCCCGGCAGCAGCTTTTGCAGCGCAAACACCATGATGCTCACCAGCAGCAGCGTGGGGATCGCCAGCAATAAGCGTTTAACAATCAGTTCCAGCATCATCGCTCCTCAGCGGTTTACTGCGCCAGGCTCACACCCGCGAGGCGTACTAAGCCATCAGGCCAGGCTTTAAAGCCCTGCAGTTTTTTCGTCATGCCGAAGATGCGCGGCTCGAAATAGAGATAGGCGATTGGCATATCGGTTTGCAGCTGATTCACCACCTTGGTGTACAGCGCCTGACGCTGCACCTGATCGTTGGTGAGGCGTGCGGCGCTCAACCACTCATCAACCTGGGCATTGCTGTAGCGACCGTCGTTGAGCGTGCCTTTGCTGTTGATAAATGAGTAGATGCTGCCGTCGGGATCGGGACGGCCGGACCAGCCGGATAAGCTAAGCTGGTAATCGCCACGCTGCTGACGATCCAGCAAGCTGGCGAACTCACTCATCTGCAAGTTGAGGTTAATGCCCGCTTCACCGACCATCGCCTGAATCACCTGGCCTACCTGCTGTGCGGTTGGATTGTTGGTGACCAGCAGCGTTAGATTGAGCGGCGTGGTGACACCCGCCGCCTTCAGCAACGCTTTGGCTTTCTCCACATCACGTGTACTGATTGGGGTGTTGACGTGATAGGCACTGACCGGTGAGAACGCTTGGTTGGACGGGGTATATAACCCTTCAAACGCCACCTGATTCAGCGCGTCGCGGTCAATTGCCAGCGAGAAGGCTTCGCGTACACGCGGATCTTTCAGCGGACTGTTGGCGTCTACCTTGCCGTTATTGATATTGAAAGTGATGCCCTGATAGCCGAGGCCGGTGACTTTGGCCAGCGCCAGCTTGCTGTCGTCTTCTACCGTTTTCACATCGCTGGCCGCGACGCCTTCCGTCAGGTCGAGATCGCCTGCGCGCAGGTTGGCGAGACGCACCGAGGCATCCGGGATCGGCAGGAAAATCACTTTATCGAAGTGGTAAGCGCTTTTGTTCCAGTAGTTTTCAAAGCGGGTTAGCACGATTCGGTCCTGCTGCACGCGGCTGGAAAACTGATACGGACCAGAGCAGACAGGATGCGTCGCGAAATCTGGTTTTTTGGCCGCTTCCGGTGCCAGCATCGCGCCAGCGCGGTCGGTGAGTTGGCTGAGCAGCGCGGCATCTGGCGTTTTCAGGTGGAACTTCACCTGCATCGGCCCGCTCACTTCCACGCTGTCGATGGAAGAGATTTCGCTTTTACGCAGCGAACCCGGCAGCGTCAGCGCACGCTCAATATTGAACTTCACCGCGTTAGCATCAAACTTCTCGCCATCCTGGAAGGTCACGCCCTCACGCAGGTTCATAGTCAGGGTTTTGCCGTCATCACTCCACGCCCAATCGGTTGCCAGGCCAGGCACCACTTTCAGGTTCTCATCCACATCCACCAAGCGGTCGCACATGGCAGCAAACACAAAGCGACCGTAATAGGTGCGCGCCAGATGCGGATCGAGCATGTCCGGGTCGGCACCCAGACCAATGCGAATCACACTTTCCGCCTGGCTGTGTGCACTGGCACCGAGCAAGAGCAGGCCGCTTAAGGCCGTGAGTAAGGATAAACGAGCTTTCTTCACAGGCGAATCTCCAGAGGGTTAGGCTTGTTGCTTGACCGCCTGCTCAAATAGCGCGCGGCGACGTAAAAAGGCGGCAGAAGGAGGTGCAATCACGATGACGCTGCGATCGCGGTTAATCTCTTGCCAGCGATGACAGGCAATCTGGCGGCCACCGCTCAGCACCTGGTTAATCGGTTCAAACTGACGGCAATCCGATGCCGCCCATGGGCAGCGGGTGTGAAAACGACAACCACTGGGCGGATTGGCTGGATTGGGCAGATCACCTTGCAACATCGGAATCTGGCGGCTGACACCCGGTTGCATCTGCGGCGCGGAGGCGATCAGCGCTTGGGTGTAGGGGTGCAGCGGCGCATCAAAAATCTCGTCCACGGTGGCGACTTCAACAATCTGTCCGAGGTACATCACCGCCACGCGATCGCTCATATGGCGAATCACCGCCAGACCGTGCGCCACGATGATCATCGTCAGGCCAAACTGCTGTTTCAGGCTTTCCAGCAGATTCACCACCTGCGCCTGTACGGAAACGTCTAAGGCGGAAACCGGCTCATCGCCCAGCAGCAATTTGGGTTGGGAGGCGAGGGCACGGGCGATGCCGATACGCTGACGCTGACCGCCGGAAAATTCGTGCGGATAACGCTCTGCCCAGGCCGCAGGTAAACCCACGGTGCGAAGCAGTTCCGCAACACGAGCATGGCGCGCCTCTCGGCTCAGTTTTTCATGCAGCCACAGCGGCTCGCCGACAATCTGTTGCACCGTCATGCGTGGATTCAGCGAGGCAAAGGGGTCCTGAAAGATGATTTGCAGCTCACGGCGTAGTTGATTAAGGCGTGCGCCGCTGGCATCGGTAATGCTTTCACCCTGGTAGAGTACTTCCCCGGCGCTGGCGGCCAGCAGACGCAGCAGCAAACGTCCCAAGGTCGATTTGCCTGATCCTGATTCGCCGACAATGGCCAGCGTTTCGCCCGGCATCACCTGTAACGACACGCGATCCACCGCCGTGACGCCGCGATTGCGTTTGAGTAAGCGGTTGGGCCCGGCGAAGGTTTTGCTTAAATCGCGGCACTCTAAAATCGGTTTCATGCGGTCTCTCCCAGCGTGACATGCTGTTCCAGTGGGGCGCGGAAACAGGCAACCTGATGATCGTTCGCCAGTGCACGCAGTGCTGGGCGGTTGTGCTGACAGCGGAGTTCGGCAAACGGGCAACGATTGGCAAAGCGGCAGCCCGCAGGCATGTTATCCGGCAGCGGAACCTGGCCGGGAATGGTCGCCAGGGCGCCGCTGCGCGCGCTCAGGCTGGGAATCGACCCCATCAGACCAATGGTGTACGGATGCTGGGGATCGTTGAAAATCGCTTCCACGCTGCCGGTTTCCACCACCTGACCGGCGTACATCACCGCGACGCGCTGCGCGACTTCGGCCACCACGCCCAGGTCGTGGGTGATCATCAATACGGCGGTACCGGTTTCCTGCTTCAGGGTATTCAGCAGCGCCAGAATCTGTGCCTGAATGGTGACGTCGAGCGCGGTGGTTGGCTCATCGGCAATTAGCAATTTTGGATTGTTAATCAATGCCATGGCGATCATCACACGCTGGCGCATGCCACCAGACAGTTGATGGGGATAGGCTTTCAGACGCATCTCCGGCGCGGGGATTTGCACTTTTTGCAGGATCGCCAGTGCCGCTTCCATCGCGGTGCGGCGATTAACATGGCGATGGCGCATCACTGCTTCACTCAGCTGGTCGCCTAGGGTAAAGGCCGGGTTGAGCGAGGTCATTGGCTCCTGGAAAATCATCGCCAGCTGATTGCCGCGCAGGCTGGCGTAGTCGCTGGCGCTGAGATCGCGCAGGCTGCGCCCGTCGAACTGCATCTCGCCCTGTAAAATCTCAGCGCTGGCGGGTTGCAGGCCCATCAATGTGAGTGAGGTGATGCTTTTGCCGCAGCCCGATTCCCCAACCAGTGCCAGCGTCTCACCGGCATGCAGCGTCAGAGAGATGTCGTCCAATACCGTGACGGGCGAACCGCGAAACTGCACACGCAGATTGCGAACGGCAAGCACCGGATGATCGTTCATGGCGTCTCCTCTTGATGGCTGTAGAGCGCTTCAAGCAGCGCCTGTTGCAGCGCCAGTAAGTGTTCGCGCATCGCGGCAGCGGCTTCATGCGGCTGGCGTTGCGCGATGTGATTCACCAGGCGCTGGTGATGGTCGTCGTAGTTGTTGAGGCGAGCGGGCGTGCGCGCCTGCACCCGCAGATGCTGCCAGCCCGGATCGCGGCGCACGGCATCCACGGCATCGAATAATCCCAGCATCAAGCGATTTCCGGCGGCTTCGGCGATGGCGCGATGAAAGGCGCTGTCCCACAGTTCGTGCTGGTCGCCATCCTCTGGGGCAGTGATGCCATTCATGCGTTCCAGCAGGCGCTTCATCAGTGCAATCTGCTCTTTACTGGCGCGCAGGGCGGCCAGTCGCGCTAACCCTGGCTCCAGTTGCAAGCGCGCTTCCATCACTTCCAGCAGATTCGACTGCTGCGGCAGGTCGTGCAGCGCCAGCGGCTGCACCGGTGCAGCAGGACCAACAAAGGTGCCTTTACCCTGTTTGCGCCAGATGCGTCCCTCCTCTTCCAGCACATCTAGAGCACGGCGGATCTCACGGCGTCCGACGCCAAAACGCTCCGCCAGTTCACGTTCCGTGGGCAGCGCGCGGTCGGGCTGCTGCTCCTGTTGCTGGATCAGTTGGCGCAATTGCTCCAGTGCAGAACTGGAGTTGCGGGCGCTATCTGACGTGTGACTCATGATTGGTTCGCCTGTTTAAGCATCAGAAAAAGATCGGTAATCCCGGATTAACCAGCACTTTTACTGATGAAAGGCTGAGCAATCGGCTTTATCAGCTTAGGCAAGAAGCGAACCAATATTGAATTGGTTCAAAGATGACAGGCACGTGACAGGAGTAACCCTTTGAACAGTAAGTAAAAGTTTTTTCGGGCTTCGTTTAAAACTGCGAGGTGCATCAATATTCGCGGAGGAAGGTGCGCTTCATGTTGGTGCGCTCACGCTGCATTGCTGTGCACGAGGCGAGCTGTTCGAACTGGAAATAACGTGAATGATGTTATTTTTCAATGGATTGAAATATTGGCACTTTTTTTGAATGTGTTTATGCAGATGCAGGAGCGATAGCGGGCAACCGATGTCGCCAGACAATTTGCAATGGGTCACTAGGGTTCCGGTCGAAAGATGCTGGTCCGAGAGTGACCGACCGTCCTCTGACGGTTACACGGCGGGACAAAAGCCCGGGAGGAAAGCGAGATCGTTGCTCGCCGCCTCCTGCTTTTATTTCGCCCGTTAACGCCAGAGGAACCATCATGATCAAAGCCTGCCTTCGCTTGCTGTTGCTTTGCACCATCGCACTGTTCAGCGTCAATACGCTGGCCGCCGACAAACCCTCCTTCAAGATCTGTTGGTCCATTTACGCGGGCTGGATGCCATGGGATTACGCCCAGCAAAGCGGCATCGTGAAAAAATGGGCCGATAAATACGGCATCGACATTCAGTTTGTGCAGGTCAACGACTACATCGAATCGGTGAACCAATACACCGCCGGTGGCTTTGACGGCTGCACCATGACCAACATGGATGCCCTGACCATTCCTGCCACCGGCGGCGTGGACAGCACCGCACTGATTGTCGGCGACTACTCCAACGGCAATGACGGCATTCTGCTGAAGGGCAAAGGCAACATTGCCTCGCTCAAAGGCAAGCCGATCAATCTGGTCGAACTCTCGGTCTCTCACTATCTGCTGGCGCGTGCGCTGGAGAAATCGGGCATGAGCGAGAAAGATGTCAAAGTGGTCAACACCGCCGATGCCGATCTGGTTGCGGCGTTCGGCACGTCTGACGTGCATTCCATCGTCACGTGGAACCCGCTGCTGGCCGAAGCGGAAAAGCAACCGGATAGCCATCTGATTTTCTCTTCTGCACAGATCCCGGGCGAAATCCTCGACTTGCTGGTGGTGAATACCGCCACCCTGAAAAAGTATCCGCAGCTTGGCAAAGCCCTGACCGGCGCATGGTATGAAACGCTGAAAACCATGTCCGGCGCCAGTGACAGCGCCAAAGCTGCCCGCACGCAAATGGCGCAGGCTTCCGGCACCGATCTGGCGGGCTTCGATCAGCAGCTGGCAGCCACTCACCTGTTTAGCGATGCCAAAACCACCCTCGATTTTGTCGACAGCCCACAGCTGAAAGCCACCATGCAACTGGTCGCGGAGTTCTCCTTCAAACACGGATTACTGGGCGAAGGGGCACCGAGCGCCGATGTGGTGGGCGTGGAAACGCCAGCAGGCAATTGGGGCGATACCAACAACCTGAAACTGCGCTTCACCGATGAGTTCACCAAACTGGCCGCTGCGGGTCAGCTTTAAGCGAGACGATGCCGATGCGTAAATTGATCAACTACCAACCGCTGCCGCTCGGTCGCCTGCTGCTTGGCATCCTGCCGCTGCTGGCGCTGCTGCTGGTCTATCTGTTCGCGTCGGATGCGCGTCTCAGCCTGAACGCCGCAGACAAACTGTTGCCAGGGTTTAACGCGATGGGGGACGCCATCAGTCGCATGGCGTTTCAGCCCAGCCCGCGCACCGGGGAATACCTGCTGTGGACCGACACCGCCGCCAGCCTGATGCGCCTGCTGAGCGGGGTGGCGATCAGCGCACTGCTGGCGCTGGCGATTGGCCTGTTCACCGGCGCGCTGCCGGTGGTGCGGGCAGTGCTGGCACCGCTGGTGACGGTAGTCGCGCTGGTGCCGCCGCTGGCGATTCTGCCGATTCTGTTTATCTGCTTTGGCCTCGGTGAAGTGTCGAAAGTAGTGCTGATCGTGATCGGCATTACTCCGCTGATTGCGCGCGATTTGCAGCTGCAGGTGGAGAAAATCCCACGCGAGCAGCTGGTGAAAGCGCAGACGCTCGGTGGGCACAGCGCGCAGATTTTGTGGCGCGTGATCCTGCCGCAGATGATGCCGCGTCTGCTGGATGCGGTGCGTCTGTCGCTGGCGTCAGCGTGGTTGTTCCTGATTGCTGCTGAAGCGATTGCCGCCACCGAAGGGCTGGGGTATCGCATCTTCCTGATGCGCCGTTATCTGGCGATGGATGTGATTTTGCCGTACGTGGCGTGGATTGCGCTGCTGGCCTTTGTGCTCGACCTGCTGCTGCGGCTGATCAGCCGTCGTTGCTGGCCGTGGTATCACGCGAAATGATTCAGGAGCGAACCATGCCATTACTGCAACTGAAAAACCTCGAAAAGCATTACGGCGATCAGGTGGTGCTGGAACGTCTCAACATCAACGTCGAGCAGGGCGAGTTTGTGGCGATTGTCGGGGCGTCCGGCTGTGGCAAAACCACTTTCCTCAACATGCTACTTGGCACCGAATCGCCGACCAAAGGCCAACTGCTGCTGGACGGTGAACCCATCCCCGACGAACCCGATGCCCATCGCGGCGTGGTATTCCAGCGCTATTCGGTGTTTCCCCATCTGACGGTGCTCGGCAACGTGATGCTGGCGGAAGAGTTCAGCAGCGCCCGCTGGCTGGGACGTGTGTGGGGCAAAAAGCGCCAGGCGATTCGTCAGCGTGCGCAGGCAATGCTGGCGCAGGTTGGCCTGGAGCATGCGCAAAACAAATACCCGCACCAGCTCTCGGGCGGCATGCAGCAACGCCTGGCGCTGGCACAGGCGCTGATGAAACAGCCGCGTATCCTGCTGCTTGATGAGCCGTTTGGTGCGCTCGATCCCGGTATCCGCAGTGAAATGCACCAGTTGATTACCCGCCTGTGGCAGCAACACAACCTGACCATTTTTATGATCACACATGACCTGAAAGAGGGCTTCAGCCTGGCTTCACGCCTGCTGGTGTTCGACAAACTGCGTCATGACCCGCACGCGCCGCAAGCCTGGGGCGCGACTATCACTTACGACCTGCCGCTGGATCGCACACAGCCTGATGTTGCGCTGCCATCTGAGCCGCAGGTGGCTTAAAGGAGCAACACATGAATGCTTATCAAACCCTGTTACCGGCGGGATCGCACTGGTCGCTGGTGATGCGCAGCGGTACGGCGCTGACACTGACCGATATTGAAGGCGGTGCCAACATCGGCATGCTGTTCTACAACCCGGAAAATCTGCTGGAGCGCTACAACGCGCCCGATACGCTGAAGTGCCAGCACACTTTCCGTCTGACAGCCGGGCACTGCCTTTATTCCGATATGGGGCGCATTTTTTGCGGCATCGAAGAAGACAGTTTCGGCTGGCATGAGAGCGTTTGCGGCACCTTGAATGCTGAGCACACTGCCGCACGCTTCGGCGCCAGCGACTATCAGCAGGCGCGCAATCTGCGCCATCAAAACGGCTACGACAGTTTCCTCGTCGAGCTGGCGAAATACGGCCTCGGCCAGCGAGATGTTGCCTCCTGCCTCAACCTGTTTGCCAGGGTGCGCGCCGATGATAACGGCACGCTGCAACTGGAGCAGCAGGGTGCACCTGGCGCACAGGTGCGGCTGCGCTTCGCCATGGACACGCTGGTGATCCTACACACCTGCCCGCATCCGCTGAATGTAAGCAGCGAATATCCGCGCCAGCCGGTGCAGATCGCACTGGACGCCCAGCGCGCGCCGCTGCCGGACATTTGCCTGGCGCGTGCCGAAAATCAGCGCGGACTGCGCAACAACGCTCTCTATCAGCTGCAAGGAGAAATCTGATGATCACTGAAAGCTTACTCAATCTCGCCGAAGCTAAATTCCAGCAGCAGGTGAACGCAGGTGATTACTGGCTGCAGCGCATCGAAGCGGGCCAGACCTTGCGTATCACCGATCTGGAAGGGAATCAGGCTGCCGATACCCTGTTCTTCAACGCCGACGACACTGCCGAGCGTTACAGCATGAGCGATACGCTGCGCGGGCAAAAGAATGTGTTCCTCAGTGCGGGCAGCGTGCTGCGTTCCAACTTAGATCGCCCGATGCTGACGATAACTGCCGATACCTGTGGTCGCCACGATACGTTGGGCGGCGCCTGCTCCTGTGAAAGCAACACCGTGCGTTACGATCTGGAGAAGCGCCATATGCACTCCTGCCGTGACAGCTGGATGCTGGCGGTGGCCGAGAAGCCGGAATTCGGCCTGACGCGTCGCGATATTACCCACAACATCAACTTCTTTATGAACGTGCCGGTGACGCACGACGGGGGTTTGACCTTCGCCGATGGCATTTCTGCACCGGGTAAATACGTCGAGATGGTGGCGGAGATGAATATCCTGGTGCTGATCTCCAACTGCCCGCAGCTCAACAACCCCTGTAACGGTTACAACCCGACGCCGATCTTAGTCAGCGTGTGGTGAATCTTTGACGCAACGGGACGACCCGTTTTTAAGCCGTCATTGTCCCTGCAGGACGACCTGCCGTAATAAGAGATTTCACTCATGATTGATCGCGTATTGATTGCCAACCGTGGCGCGATTGCTGTGCGCATCATCCGTACCTTGCAAGCGATGAACATCCGCGCGATTGCGGTGTATGCCGAAGCCGATCGCCACGCGCGCCATGTGCGACTGGCCGATGAAGCCTGGTCGCTGGGCGAGGGGCAGGTGCGAGACACTTATCTCAATCAGCAAAAAATACTGGAAATTGCCGCACAGAGCGGGGCGCAGGCAGTGCATCCCGGTTACGGATTCCTCAGCGAAAATCCCGAGTTTGTGACGCGCTGTGAAGCGGCCGGCGTGCAGTTCCTCGGGCCGAGTGCCGGGCAGATGGCCGCGTTCGGTTTAAAACATCGTGCGCGTGCGCTGGCACAGGAGAATCAGGTGCCGCTGCTGCCGGGCAGTGGTTTACTGACTTCGCTGGACGAAGCGCGAGTGATGGCGGAGAAGATTGGCTACCCGGTGATGCTGAAAAGCACCGCCGGTGGCGGCGGTATTGGCATGCAGCGTTGTGATGATGCCAAACAGCTCAATGCGGCGTTTACGCGTGTAAAACGACTGGCAGGCAATAATTTCGCCGACGATGGCGTATTTTTAGAGAAGTTTATCGCCCGCGCGCGCCACATTGAGGTGCAGATCTTTGGCGATGGTGCTGGCAATGTGATTGCCCTTGGCGAGCGTGACTGTTCTGCTCAGCGCCGCAACCAAAAAGTGCTGGAAGAGACGCCCGCACCGGGATTGAGTGCGGCGGTTCGCGCTGAGCTACAAGCAACTGCGGTGCGACTGGCGCGTGCGGTCAACTACCGCAGCGCGGGCACCGTGGAGTATGTCTACGATGATGCCAGCCAGCAGTTCTGGTTTCTTGAAGTGAACACCCGTTTGCAGGTGGAGCACGGCGTCACTGAAATGGTGTATGGCGTGGATTTGGTACGCTGGATGGTGGAGCTGGCGCAACAAACGTTGCCGCCGCTGCACACCTTATCGACCGAAGCGCAAGGCCATGCGATTCAGGTGCGCCTGTACGCTGAAGATCCGGCCAAACAGTTCCAGCCCAGTGCCGGTTTGCTCAGTCACGTCCAGTTCCCGACGGAAAGTGAAGACGCCACGCTGCGCATCGACAGCAGCGTGGAAACCGGCATGGAAGTATCGCCGTTCTACGATCCGATGCTGGCGAAAGTGATTGTGCATGCGGCCAGCCGTGAGGTGGCATTGCGCAGTCTGGCACAGGTGCTGGACGCCACCGAGCTGTACGGTATCGAAACCAATCTGCTGTGGTTGCGCCATCTCTGTTCCTTGCCGGAAGTGCAGCAGGGCCGCATCATCACCGCCACGCTGGGCGGCGTGCAGTGGCAACCGCCCACGCTGGATATCCTCAGCGGCGGCACCTTGACCACGGTGCAGGATGCGCCTGGCCGTGTCGGTTACTGGCACGTCGGTGTGCCACCGTCTGGCCCGTTTGACAGCCGCGCTTTCCAGTTGGGTAATCGCTTATTGAATAACGACGCGCAGGCGGCGGGGCTGGAGATTACCTTGCGCGGTCCCACGCTGCGTTTTAATCAGGCGTGCAGTTTTGTTCTGACCGGCGCACCGATTGCCGCGCAGCTGGATCAGCAGCCGTTAACTCTGCACCAGATTGTCACCGCGCAGGCCGGGCAAACCCTGACGCTGGGCGATGTGAGCGAAGGGTGCCGCAGCTATCTGCTGCTGGCGGGCGGCTTGAATACGCCGCGCTATCTCGGCAGCCGCAGCACCTTTACGCTCGGCAAGTTTGGCGGTCACGCCGGGCGGGCTTTGCGGGCGGGCGATGTATTGCATCTTGCCGATCCGCAGGTGCTGGCAACGGCAGACTTGCCTCGCGAGTTGGTGCCGGAACTCAACGGCGAATGGCAGCTGCGGGTGATTTACGGCCCGCACGGCGCACCGACCTTCTTTACCGATGATGACATCGAGGCGTTCTTTGCCGCCGAGTGGCAGGTGCATTATAACTCCAGCCGTACCGGCATTCGCCTGATCGGACCGAAACCGACCTGGGCGCGCAGCGACGGCGGTGAAGCGGGCATGCATCCTTCCAATATTCACGACAACGCCTATGCCTTTGGCACGGTGGATTTTACCGGCGATATGCCGGTGATCCTCGGCCCGGACGGTCCTTCGCTCGGTGGCTTTGTCTGCCCGGCCACGGTGATCGAAGCCGATCTGTGGAAGCTGGGACAGCTCAAAGCAGGGGATCGCGTGCGCTTCCTGCCGATCGATCTCAGCAGTGCGGATCAACTGGCGCAGGCAGAGCGTGAAGCGATCATCAAACTGCAATCCGTACCGCTTACAGTGAACGCTGCGCTGCCCCTTATTGATCCACTATTGCACCATCAGGCGGCAGAAAATGGCCGCCCATCGCTCAGTGTGCGTGCGGCAGGTGACCGTTTCCTGCTGGTAGAGTATGGCGATTTGATGCTGGATATCGCGCTGCGTTTTCGCGTTCACGCGTTGATGCAACAGCTGGAAGCCCATTCTCTGCCGGGACAGCTGGAATTAACGCCGGGCATCCGTTCGCTACAGGTGCATTACGACGCACAACACTGTGTGAGAAGTGAGCTGTTGGCGCAAATTTTGCACATTGATCATGCGCTGGGCGACCTCAGCGAGGCCGCTGTGCCCTCGCGTACTGTGTGGTTACCGCTCAGCTGGGACGATGCGGCCTGCCGTGAGGCGATAACCCGCTACAGTCAGTCGGTACGCCCCAATGCGCCGTGGTGCCCTAGCAATATAGAATTTATCCGCCGCATCAATGGTCTGGCCAGCATTGATGAGGTGAAGGAGATCGTGTTCAGCGCCGCCTATCTGGTGATGGGGCTGGGCGATGTCTATCTCGGTGCGCCCGTGGCGACGCCGCTCGACCCGCGTCATCGCCTGGTGACCACGAAGTACAATCCGGCGCGCACCTGGACAGCAGAAAACTCGGTAGGTATTGGCGGCGCTTACATGTGCGTCTATGGCATGGAAGGGCCGGGCGGTTATCAGTTTGTCGGGCGCACCATGCAGATGTGGAACCGCGATCGACAAACCTCGGCCTTCACACAGCCGTGGCTGCTGCGCTTCTTTGATCAAATCCGTTTTTATCCGGTCAGCGCCGAGGAATTGCTCAGCATTCGCGAGCGTTTCCCGTGGGGTGACTATCCGCTGCGGAGCGAAGAGGGCGAATTCCGCCTCGCAGATTATCAGGCGATGCTGGTGGAGCAGGCGGAGGAAATCGACGCCTTCCAGCAGCAACGTCAGCAGGCTTTTGACTGTGAACTGGCGCGCTGGCGAGCAGAAGGGCAATTCACCTTCGACAGTCAGCTGCAGGAACAGAGTAGTGAAGAGATTACGGTGCCTGCAGGGTGTAGCCCGGTAGAGAGCCAGGTGGCGGGCAGCGTGTGGCAATGGGTGGTTGACGAAGGCAGTGAGATTGAAGCGGGTGCCACGGTAGGCATTCTCGAATCTATGAAGATGGAAATCCCGATCGTGGCGCCAGTCAGTGGAAAAATCCATTGCTTCTATCGCCAGGCCGGGCAGCAAGTGCAGGCGGGTCAGTTACTTATGGTGATCGATCCTTCAGCGGCATAAGTAAGAATAAAAAATAATCAGTAATCAGGCAGCAAAGCCGGGGATCTGACCCATAATTAGTAACCCGGCTGATTGTTGCATTGCTATGACATCTTTCGCAGTGTGCAACAGGCTGTGTCCCGTAACGGTTTTATAAAAAATTGAAAAGACCGCTGCGGGATACAGCCTGATATGGCCGAGTTTCAGCGCCTGGTGGCGCTTACCTCTCTACTTTCACGTGCTTCATAGTGAGTTTTTAAGGAGTTCTCTATGGAAATAAAAGATCCAATGGTCGAGTTATTGAGTAGCCTTGAGCAGATTGTTTTGACACGTGATGCACAGCCTTCCGTATCAGAAATTACACTCAACGCAGTATCCGTTCCCGAGCCACAGCGTTTACGCGAAATGACCGGCATGCAGGTGGATGAGTTCGCCCGCGTGATGGGGGTGAGCGTTTCATCTGTAAAAAGTTGGGAGGCGCAACGCACGCGCCCATCCGCTACGGCGCGTAAACTGATGAAACTGCTGCAAGCCAATCCCTATCTGGGGCGGCAGTTGCTCGAGTAAAAAGACTATCGGTTCTCTGACCCGCCTGCACGGCGGGTTTTTTTTCAGCTTAATCCGCCGTATTTTGCCGCCTGTTTCACAAACCAACTCTCTGGCACGCTGTGTGGTGGCTGCGCCAGCTGATCAATGCCTTGCTGAATGATCTGCTCTGCCTGCTGCCACAATTGCGGATCGCCCTGATTCAACAACTGAATCTGGATCTGTTTTTCAATCAGGTAGATACGTGCAAAGTCGGGATCGAAATGCACAATGGCGCGGGTGTTGTCGATGATATCGGCCAGCTTGATGGTTTGCGCATCGGGACAGGCTTCGGCGGTATGGCGGAAGTGCGCCAGTTTGCGGGCGGTGCGGTTTTTCGCCTCGGGCTGCGCGCTGTCAGTTAGCATATCGACCAGCTGCGCGACGCGCTGTCCAAAATGGCTTTCAATGTCCTGTAACGTGCTCGGGGTATCTTCCACGGTGTCATGCAGCCAGGCGGCGGCAATCATTTGTTCATCATCGGTGACGCTGCGCACCAGTTCGGCCACTGCAGCCGGGTGCACGATGTAAGGCTCATCGGTGTATTTGCGACGCTGACCCGCAGCAGCATGTGCCTGCGTGGCATAACGGCGCGCTTGCTCTTCCAGTGAATCACGCATCTTTAACACTCCGGAATAAAGTTGCTTGCAATTATCTAGCGCGCTATCTATATTGAATCGCATGAACAGTAATCAAGATGACAAAAAAGTGCAGCAGACGCCACTCCAGGTTGATCAACACCTCTGCTTCGCGCTCTATTCGGCGAATCTCGCGATGCACAAAGTCTATCGCCAGCTGCTGGCTGAGCTGGAGATTACCTATCCGCAATACCTGGTGATGCTGGTGCTGTGGAATCAGGATGATGTGACCGTATCGGAGATTGGCGAGCAGCTGTTCCTTGATTCAGCCACGCTGACGCCGCTGCTGAAACGCTTAGAAGCCGCTGGTTTGTTACGCCGTCAGCGTTCGCGTCGCGATGAGCGCCAGGTGGTGGTGACCCTGACAGATGAAGGTCGTGCGCTGCGTGAACGAGCACAAAGCATTCCCGAGGCGGTACGCTGTGCCACCGCCTGTGACGATGACACCTTGATTGCATTGAAAAATCAGCTGGACGATTTGCGCACCAATCTTAACCGCGCCAAATAAAGCATTTTGGATGTCGCTAACGCGGCGTCCTGGATATCAACGTCAAAACTGCGCATAGATATATAGTGCGCGATTATATAGCGAATAGTGAGGTTAATATGTCTTTAGATAAAGTTGTTTATACCGCAAAAGCCAAAGCCACCGGCGGTCGTGATGGTCGTGCCACTTCGTCTGACAACGTGCTGGATGTGAAACTGGGCGTGCCAAAAGAGATGGGCGGCGCAGGCGGCGAAGTCACTAACCCAGAGCAGCTGTTCGCCGCGGGTTACTCAGCGTGCTTCCTCGGTGCGATGAAGTTTGTGGCTGGCCGTGACAAAATCACCATGCCAAAAGATGCGTGGATTGAAGGCGAAGTCGGTATCGGCCCAATTCCAACCGGTTTTGGTATCGAAGCTAAACTGAACATCCACCTGCCAGAGATGGATGCAGCCGAAGCACAGAAACTGGTGGATGCGGCACACATTGTTTGCCCGTACTCTAACGCCACGCGCGGCAACATTGATGTGACTCTGAATATCATCAACTAAGGTCGCTGCCAGTCCAAAGAGAGGCTCCAACAGGGGCCTTTTATCATTTTATGGGGTCAGATCAATTATTGTCTGGTCTTACCATTGGTTAAATGTTCTACTGCTGCGCTGCATGCGCCTTCATTGCCGTTCCGGTTCAGATTCGTCCCGTTCCTGCTCGTTGCTTGCGCTTTTCTCGCTCACGGACGAACTCTATTGACTTTAAATAGTCACATTTAAGGTTGGTTTATTGACACCGGGTCAGGAATGAATAAGTAAATGAATTATATCAAAACGTTAACGCAGCAAAAGCTGTCGCTGTTGCTTGCGCTCTATCTCGGCATCTTGTTGAATTTGCCAATTTTTTATCGCCGATTTGACGGCTTCCTAACGAAATCCACCCTCTCTAACTGGCTTTCTGCGGTCGCAGAAGTGACCGCTGCGGTGCTGCTGACGTTTTTCCTGATGCGTCTGCTATCGCTGGGCGGTAAGTGGGTTTATCGCATCCTTGCCACGTTAACCGTGGTAATTTCCGTGGCTGCCGCCTATTACATGGCTTTCTTTAATGTGGTGATCGGCTACGGCATCGTGGCCTCAGTGATGACCACTGATGTCGATCTCTCTAAAGAAGTGGTCGGCATGCGCTTTGTGCTGTGGATGGTGCTGGTCAGCGCGCTGCCGCTGCTGCTGATTTGGCGTAATAACCTTAGCCAGACCTTGATTGAGCAATTGAAAACGCCGGGCCAGCGTCTGAAGCCTGCGCTGATCATGCTGTTGAGCGTAGCGCTGGTGTGGTTGCCGATTCGCTACTTCGACAAACTGCAAAAAGTGAATGAAGAGATCACCAATATCGACCTGCCAAGTTACGGCGGGGTGGTGGCGCACTCGTATTTGCCTTCTAACTGGATTGCGGCGCTAGGTCTGTTTGCCTGGACCAAAGTCGATGAAGAGATGGATGGGGCGGAACTGCTCGATCCAGCGAAGAAGTTTACTTACGTGGCACCGCCGGGCATTGATGATACCTATGTGGTGTTTGTGATTGGCGAGACCACGCGCTGGGACCACATGGGGTTGCTGGGCTATGACCGCGATACCACGCCGAAGCTTTCTAAAGAGAAAAACCTGGTGGCGTTCCGTGGTGAGTCTTGCGATACCGCCACTAAGCTGTCGCTGCGCTGCATGTTCGTACGCGAGGGCGGCACCATGGATAATCCTGGCCGCACGCTGAAAGAGCAGAACGTTTTTGCGGTGATGAAGGAGCTGGGCTTTACCTCTGAGTTGTTCGCTATGCAGAGTGAAGTGTGGTTCTACGATAACGCCGATGTGAATAATTTCTCGTTCCGTGAGCAGATTGGTTCTGAGAAGCGTAATCAGGGTAAAGCGGTGGATGACATGCTGCTGGTGCCAGAACTGCAGGCCTCGCTGCAACGTTTCCCGAAAGGTAAGCATCTGGTGGTGTTGCACACTAAGGGTTCGCATTATCTGTATTCACAGCGCTATCCGCGCAGCTTCGCCCGTTATCAGCCGGAATGTATGGGCGTGGATGAGACCTGTAGTAAAGCGCAGTTGATCAATGCTTATGACAACTCGATTCTTTACGTCGATACCATGCTGGATAGCGTGCTGGATCAGCTGCGTGATAAGAAGGCGATTGTGTTTTATGCCGCCGATCATGGTGAGTCGATCAGCGATAATATGCACTTACACGGCACGCCGCGTGAGATGGCGCCGCCGGAGCAGTTCCGCGTGCCAATGATGGTTTGGGCTTCTGATAAGTATCTTGAGGATCCTACCAACCGCAGTAACTTCGAGCGTTTACAGGCGCAGCAGCGCGTGGGGAAAACCCATCGTCATGTTGAGTTGTTCGATACCATTTTAGGCTGCCTGGGCTACAGTTCGCCGGATGGCGGGATTAAAGCGGCGAATAACTGGTGTCAGGCACCGGCGGCGACACCTGCTAAAGCGTTGTAAGGGTTTTCTGGAAGGTGTTGAGCGGCAGGGCTTTTTGCGGTGCTGTTTGCTTTCCAGGCGATCGGGCGGATTTTACGGAAAAGGGATTGACGCTCCCAAGGGGGAGCAGTAATATTCGCCCCCATCGGCGAGTAGCGCAGCTTGGTAGCGCAACTGGTTTGGGACCAGTGGGTCGGAGGTTCGAATCCTCTCTCGCCGACCATATTTGAAGAAACCTGCTTGAAAAAGCAGGTTTTTTTTCGTCTGTCGATCGCGGAGTCGGTGCAGCCAGGAGTGAATACGGGGCCGCTGCGTAAAGTCGCTGTCTCGTCCCTGATCGCTCGACACACGCCATCCCTGGCGTGTAACGCTTTACTCCGCGGCCCCGCATTCCCTCCCTCATCTGATTCTGTGCGCGCTTTTGGAAGTGAACATTTGGCTTTGTGTTTGTTGCCAGGGGCGGAGTTGTTAAGTTTGTGCGCGCTTTTAAAAGCGGAACCGGTGTAGTCAGGAGTGAATACGGGGCCGCTGCGTAAAGTCGCTGTCTCGTCCCTGATCGCTCGACACACGCCATCCCTGGCGTGTAACGCTTTACTCCGCGGCCCCGCATTCCCTCCTTCGTTTGATTATGAGCAGGCTTTGAGAAGCTGGCATTCGGCTCTGTGCGTGTGTCCAGAGGTTAAACTGTTGCTTCTGTGCGGGGTTTCAAAAGCGAAACCGGTGTAGTCAGGAGTGAATACGGGGCCGCTGCGTAAAGTCGCTGTCTCGTCCCTGATCGCTCGACACACGCAATCCATGGCGGGTAACGCTTTACTCCGCGGCCCCGCATCCCCTCCTTCATCTGATTCTGTGCGCGCTTTTGGAAGTGAACATTGGACTTTGTGTTTGTTGCCAGGGGCGGAGTTGTTAAGTTTGTGCGGGGTTTCAAAAGCGGAACCGGTGCAGTCAGGAGTGAACACGGGGCCGCTGCGTAAAGTCGCTGTCTCGTCCTTGATCGCTCGACACACGCCATCCATGGCGTGTAACGCTTTACTCCGCGGCCCCGCATTCCCTCCTTCGTTTGATTATGAGCAGGCTTTGAGAAGCTGGCATTCGGCTCTGTGCGTGTGTCCAGAGGTTAAACTGTTGCTTCTGTGCGGGGTTTCAAAAGCGAAACCGGTGTAGTCAGGAGTGAATACGGGGCCGCTGCGTAAAGTCGCTGTCTCGTCCCTGATCGCTCGACACACGCAATCCATGGCGGGTAACGCTTTACTCCGCGGCCCCGCATCCCCTCCTTCATCTGATTCTGTGCGCGCTTTTGGAAGTGAACATTGGACTTTGTGTTTGTTGCCAGGGGCGGAGTTGTTAAGTTTGTGCGGGGTTTCAAAAGCGGAACCGGTGCAGTCAGGAGTGAACACGGGGCCGCTGCGTAAAGTCGCTGTCTCGTCCCTGATCGCTCGACACACGCCATTCATGGCGTGTAACGCTTTACTCCGCGGCCCCGCATTCCCTCCTTCGTTTGATTCTGTGCGTGCTTTAGGAAGCGAACATTCGGCTTTGTGCGTGCTGTCATAAAGAAAACATGCTGTTGCTTAGATGCGTGCTGCTTTTCAAAACAGCAGCATCAATGCTGATGAGCGATGGGAAGGGGGCTCGGGGAGCAAAGCGTTCGCCGCAGGGATGCGGCGACCGAGGCTACAGGGATGTATTTACGCCGTCTTTGCGATCGAGCCGCCTTCCCGGAGCAGCGCACCATTTAAAAGCGATGCTGTTTGCACCTAACCTTATAATTTACCCATCCCATCCGATAAATCACATTTACCCGCCATTATTACCACTTTACCGACTCGACCCCTAACGCAATCAACCCTGCACGCTTAATTCGCGACACATTCTTCTTATGACCGATTAATGCTTTTTGCTGATTTCTTATGCCATTACACCAGCATATTTCGCTGCCTGAACGTCATAACGCACGACGAATCGTTCAGTTATTCGACGTTTACCAATAACTTTTGTGTGTTTTTTAGCGGTGATAATCACTGTCATTTGACTGTATAGCCAGACAATCACGCGGCATTGCGCGCTTTATCACCTTTTTAAATTTTGGCTCAGCGCAATAACCCTGTTTTTTATCGTTGCTTGCACTTACTCACACTCTGTGTAAATAACCCCACCTTGTATTGACGTTCTTTGCAACTGTTGACAAATTGATGCGTCAATAACATGCAGAGTAGGGCGATTCTGAGGAGCCATTGGCTATCGGATGACAAAATAAACCACTCGCATGCTGCCCGAACCGCATAAAAAAATTCAGAGGTCGGGCGACGCACACAACATCACATCACAATGGAGCAAAACATGATCAACTCCCTGGCTAAATCCAGGATGCTGAAGGTCGGTCTTAGCCTGATTGCTATGACTGTTGCCGCGGGTGTCCAGGCGAAAACCCTCGTATATTGTTCAGAAGGTTCGCCGGAAGGCTTCAACCCACAGCTCTTCACATCGGGTACCACTTACGATGCCAGCTCCGTGCCGATCTACAACCGTCTGGTTGAGTTCAAAACCGGTACTACCGAGCTGCAGCCTGGCCTGGCTGAAAAATGGGACGTTAGCGAAGATGGTAAAACCTATACCTTCCATCTGCGTAAAGGCGTGAAGTGGCAAACCACCAAAGACTTTAAGCCAACGCGTACCTTCAACGCTGACGACGTCGTGTTCTCCTTCGAGCGCCAGCTCGACAAAAACAACAAGTACCACGGTGTATCGGGCGGCAGCTACGAATACTTCGAAGGTATGGATATGCCGAAGCTGATCGAGAAAATCGAGAAAGTTGACGACTACACCGTACGCTTCACCCTGAGCCGTCCTGAAGCGCCGTTCATTGCTGACCTCGGCATGGACTTCGCCTCGATCCTGTCAAAAGAGTATGCGGACAACATGCTGAAAGCCGGCACGCCAGAGAAGCTGGACCTCAATCCAGTGGGCACCGGTCCATTCGTGCTGCAGCAGTATCAGAAAGATTCACGCATTCTGTATAAAGCCAACCCGGACTTCTGGGGCACCAAGCCGAAGATTGATCGTCTGGTGTTCTCTATCACGCCTGATGCGTCTGTGCGTTACGCCAAACTGCAGAAGGGTGAGTGCCAGGTGATGCCGTACCCGAACCCGGCTGACATCGCCAGCATGAAGAAAGATGACAAAATTAACCTGATGGAGCAGCCTGGTCTGAACGTCGGTTACCTGTCATTCAACACCGAGAAAAAACCGCTGGATAACGTGAAAGTGCGTCAGGCACTGACCATGGCGGTGAACAAACAAGCCATCATCGACGCTGTGTATCAGGGCGCTGGCCAGGCCGCGAAAAACCTGATCCCACCAACCATGTGGGGCTACAACGATGATGTGAAAGATTACGCTTACGATCCTGCCAAAGCGAAAGAGCTGCTGAAAGAAGCCGGCATGCCGGATGGTTTCTCTATCGACCTGTGGGCGATGCCGGTACAGCGTCCTTACAACCCGAACGCCCGTCGTATGGCGGAAATGGTTCAGGCTGACTGGGCGAAAATTGGCGTGAAAGCCAAGATCGTCACCTTCGAGTGGGGCGAGTACCTGAAACGCGCCAAAGCCGGTGAACACCAGACTGTCATGATGGGCTGGACCGGTGACAATGGGGATCCGGACAACTTCTTCGCCACCCTGTTTAGCTGTGCCGCCGCCAAAGACGGTTCTAACTACTCACGCTGGTGCTACAAGCCGTTTGAAGATCTGATTCAGCCTGCACGTGCTGAAGCCGATCACAACAAACGTATTGAGCTCTACAAACAGGCTCAGGTAGTGATGCATGACCAGGCTCCGGCGCTGATTATTGCTCACTCCACCGTGTATGAGCCGGTGAGCAAGAAAGTGACTGGCTATGTGGTTGATCCATTAGGTAAACATCACTTCGAAAACGTCGATATCCAGGAATAACCTTTCGGATTATCGCGGTCTGGGCCAGCGCTGCTGGCCCTCGGGCGGCACCTTTGCCGCCCGGTCTCCGCACTTTTTTTCCGGCTAATTTCTTATATTGAAGCGCTTCTTGCGTCGCGATCGGCTTTGTCGATTGCGTGTTGTGAGCAATGTAGTCCCTGGCGGCAACGCCACGGGAAATGACTGAGAATCCGGCTTATGCTGCAATTCATACTTCGACGTCTGGGCCTTGTCATCCCAACGTTCATCGGTATTACCTTACTGACCTTTGCGTTTGTCCATTTGATCCCCGGTGACCCGGTGCTGATCATGGCGGGCGAACGCGGCATTTCTCCCGAGCGTCACGCCCAACTGATGGCCCAATTTGGCCTCGACCAGCCGATGTGGAAACAGTACATCACCTACATTAATGGTGTGCTGCACGGCGATCTCGGTATCTCGCTGAAAAGCCGCATCCCGGTATGGGATGAGTTTGTCCCTCGTTTCAAAGCCACGCTGGAACTTGGCATCTGCGCGATGCTCTTCGCGATTGCGGTGGGCATTCCGGTTGGCGTGCTGGCGGCGGTAAAACGCGGTTCGGTGTTTGACCACACTGCAGTGGGCATCTCGCTGACCGGTTACTCAATGCCGATTTTCTGGTGGGGCATCATGCTGATCATGCTGGTATCGGTGCAGCTCAACCTGACACCGGTATCCGGGCGTGTCAGTGACACGATTTTCCTTGATGACAGCCACCCACTCACCGGTTTTATGCTGATTGATACGCTGCTGTGGGGTGAAGAGGGCGATTTCAAAGATGCGGTGATGCACATGATTTTGCCGGCCATTGTGCTGGGCACTATCCCGCTGGCGGTGATCGTGCGTATGACGCGTTCTTCAATGCTGGAAGTGCTGGGTGAGGATTATATCCGTACCGCGCGCGCTAAAGGCCTGACGCGTATGCGCGTCATCGTGGTGCATGCGCTGCGTAACGCCATGCTGCCAGTGGTCACCGTGATTGGTCTGCAAGTCGGCACTTTGCTGGCGGGCGCGATTCTGACGGAAACCATCTTCTCGTGGCCGGGACTGGGTCGCTGGCTAATCGAAGCATTGCAGCGTCGTGACTATCCGGTGGTGCAGGGCGGCGTATTGCTGGTGGCAATTCTGATCATCGTGGTCAACCTGCTGGTTGATCTGTTGTACGGCGTGGTCAATCCGCGCATTCGACATAAGAAATAAGGGGGGCATCATGACAACTGTTGATCCCGCAAGCGTAAGCGCTGCACCCAAGCCGATGACCCCGATTCAGGAATTCTGGCACTACTTCAAACGCAATAAAGGCGCGGTGATTGGCCTGGTTTACATCATTCTGATGCTGCTGATCGCCATCTTCGCTGATGTGCTGGCGCCACACGCGCCGTCAGAGCAGTTCCGTGATGCGCTGCTGCATCCGCCGGTGTGGCAGGAAGGCGGCAGCTGGAAATTTATCTTTGGCACCGATGACGTGGGCCGTGATGTGCTGTCACGCCTGATGTTCGGCGCACGTTTATCGCTGCTGGTTGGCTGTCTGGTGGTGGTGCTGTCGCTGATCCTTGGCGTGGTGTTTGGTCTGATGGCAGGTTACCTCGGCGGCGTCGTCGACGCGGTGATCATGCGTCTGGTGGATATCATGCTGGCGCTGCCGAGTCTGCTGCTGGCATTGGTGCTGGTGGCGATTTTTGGTCCGTCGATTGTCAACGCCTCGCTGGCGATCACCTTCGTCGCGCTGCCGCACTATATCCGTCTGACGCGTGCTGCGGTGCTGGTGGAAGTAAACCGCGACTACGTCACCGCTTCCAGCGTGGCGGGTGCCGGTACGCTGCGCCAGATGTTCGTCAATATTCTGCCTAACTGCCTGGCACCGCTAATCGTGCAAGCATCATTAGGCTTCTCCAACGCCATCCTCGATATGGCGGCGTTGGGCTTTCTCGGAATGGGGGCGCAACCGCCAACGCCGGAGTGGGGCACCATGCTCTCCGACGTGTTGCAGTATGCGCAAAGTGCCTGGTGGGTAGTGACGTTCCCTGGTGTCGTCATCCTGCTCACCGTGCTGGCATTCAACCTCATGGGCGATGGTTTGCGTGATGCACTCGACCCGAAACTCAAGCAGTAAAGAGGCACCGAGATGGCACTATTAAATGTAGAAAAACTGTCGGTGCACTTCGGCGACGAAAAAACACCGTTCCGTGCAGTAGACCGTATCAGCTACCAGGTTGAACAAGGCCAGGTGGTGGGGATTGTGGGTGAATCCGGCTCCGGTAAGTCGGTCAGCTCGCTGGCGATTATGGGCCTGATTGATTATCCCGGTCGTGTGATGGCGGAAAAGCTGGAGTTCAACCAGCGCGACTTGCAGAAGATCTCTGAAAAAGAGCGCCGCCAGTTGGTGGGCGCAGAAGTGGCGATGATCTTCCAGGACCCGATGACCAGCCTCAACCCGTGCTACACCGTGGGCTTCCAGATCATGGAAGCGCTGAAGGTGCATCAGGGCGGCAGCAAAAGCACGCGCCGTCAGCGTGCTATCGACCTGCTGGATCAGGTCGGTATTCCCGATCCGGCCTCTCGTCTTGATGTTTATCCGCATCAGTTGTCGGGCGGTATGAGCCAGCGTGTGATGATCGCGATGGCGATCGCCTGCAAACCTAAGCTGCTGATTGCTGATGAACCGACAACTGCACTGGATGTGACCATTCAGGCGCAGATTATCGAGCTGCTGCTGGAGTTGCAGAAGCAGGAGAACATGGCGCTGATTCTGATCACCCACGATTTGGCGCTGGTGGCCGAAGCAGCCCAGCACATCATCGTGATGTACGCCGGACAGGTGGTGGAAAGCGGGAAAGCGGTGGATATCTTCAAAGCCCCGCGTCATCCCTACACCCAAGCGCTGCTGCGCGCGTTGCCGGAGTTTGCCGCAGATAAAGCGCGTCTGGCTTCGCTGCCGGGTGTGGTGCCGGGCAAATATGATCGTCCAACCGGCTGTCTGCTCAATCCGCGCTGTCCGTATGTGACCGAACGCTGCCGTCGTGAAGAACCTGAACTGCGTGACATTCCGGGTCGCCAGTCTAAATGCCATTTCCCACTGGATGATGCCGGGAGACCGACTTATGAGTCTTGATAATACTCAGCAGGATTACCTGCTGCAGGCGATCGACCTGAAAAAACACTACCCGGTGAAGAAAGGGCTGTTTGGCCAGGAGCGCCTGGTGAAAGCACTGGATGGCGTCTCGTTCAACCTTGAACGCGGCAAAACGCTGGCGGTGGTCGGTGAGTCGGGCTGTGGAAAATCCACACTTGGACGCTTGCTGACTATGATTGAAACACCGACCGAAGGCCAGCTTTACTGGCATGGTCAGGATTTGCTGAAACACGATCCACAGGCGCAAAAACTGCGTCGTCAGAAAATCCAGATCGTGTTCCAGAACCCGTACGGCTCGCTTAATCCGCGCAAAAAAATCAGCCAGATTCTCGAAGAACCGCTGTTGATTAACACCTCTCTGACTAAAGCGGAACGTCGCGAGAAAACGCTGGAGATGATGGCGAAGGTGGGCCTGAAAACCGAGCATTACGATCGCTATCCGCATATGTTTTCCGGTGGCCAGCGTCAGCGTATCGCCATCGCGCGTGGGCTGATGCTCGATCCGGACGTGCTGATCGCCGATGAACCGGTGTCTGCGCTCGATGTTTCCGTGCGTGCGCAGGTGCTCAACCTGATGATGGATTTGCAGCAGGATTTGGGTTTGTCCTATGTGTTCATTTCTCATGATTTGTCGGTGGTGGAGCATATCGCAGACGAAGTGATGGTGATGTATTTAGGTCGTTGCGTTGAGCGCGGCAGTAAAGAGGCCATTTTCAGCAATCCGCGTCATCCTTATACGCAGGCCTTGTTGTCAGCCACGCCACGTTTGAATCCAGATGAGCGTCGTGAAAGGATTAAATTGACCGGCGAACTGCCAAGTCCACTCAATCCGCCGCCGGGCTGTGCGTTTAACGCGCGCTGCCGCCGCCGCTTTGGTACCTGCGTCCAGTTGCAGCCCAAACTTAAGCAATATGGCGAGCAGCAAATTGCCTGTTTCGCGGTGGATCAGGACGAGAATCAGCCAGTGGGCGTGTAATTAACCACGCCAAAAATGAATAAAGGCTCCTGCGGGAGCCTTTATTTTTTCCTGCGTTATACTTCAGGAATGCTAACAAAAAAAATGTTTCTGCCAGAAGCGCCTGGAAATGTATTACTCCAGTGCATCAGTAATTGATTGGTCCTGATTAGGGGTTAAATCGTTAAGGCAAATTCCGAATAGCGTCAGGATTATGTGAGCATAATCACGCACCTGTAAAATCCGCAACTTGAACCACTTCTGCTTCATATCAGTAGCTTAGGTGAATATTTTTGTCGTTATTATTTCAGTTAATCGATATTAATAAATCTCCGGCCTTAAATATCTGCACGCTTTTTGCATTGCCAGAATTTCAATCATATTGATAAAAGTCTTTTGTTGAATACGCCGTTTTTGTAATCAGAATTCCCTCACTCTCTTTTAATGTGTGTGATATATTCGCGAAAAATTCCCTCCCGCTTTTACAGGCTCTGATCATGAAGAATTACGACGATCTGCAGCGTTTTAAAGAAAAGACCAAAACGCTCGATATCGCTTTTAAGGATATGTCTGGGCAATCGCAGGAAGCGGATCACAGCCAGTGGGCGATCATACGCCAATTAGCGACCGATAATGAGCCTGAGTTAGGCAGCGGCCAGCGTATTGACCTGCCACAGCCGCAGCCGATTCGCGGTGATGAGTTCAGCGCACCCGCTGCTGCACCGGCGGCAATTTCACCTGCGGCCAGCACTTCACGCGGTTCGATTCTCGACAGCCTGGCGGCCACTGCGCCTGCAGAACCTGCGCCAGCCACGCCGCCTGCGGGAGTCTCGTCTCTCTTCCCGCCTGCACCCGCGGCTAAACCGGCGCCTTCTGTGATCTCACAGGCACCGAAAGCGACCCATGTTGAGCGTCAGGCCACGACGTCGCTGTTTCCACCGCCGCCAGCGAAACCGGCGGCTGCACCTTTATCTGCATCCGCACCTATCGCTGCGGTACCTACAGTAACGCCGGCTCCCGCACCTGTAGCGAACTCTGCTCCAGCGCCTTTAGCCTCACCGATTGCCGCGACATCGGCTGAAGCGCCGCAGGCTACAACAACCTTCAGTGCGCCCGCGTCTACCTTTACCGCTCCGGTTGAACCGGCGCGTCCGGCAGCTTCTGCACCCTCACGTTTTGGTGCCCTGTTCCGCTCGCGTGCGACGGAACCTGCTAATCTTTCAAAAGAAACACCCTTAAAACCGCTATTGGAGAAGATTGCGCTATGCCGTTAGTTTGTGTGTGCTCGCCAAAAGGGGGAGTAGGGAAAACCACCATGGCGGCCAACCTTGCATGGAGCCTGGCTCGCGCTGGCAGCAAGGTGTTGGCAATCGATTTCGATGTCCAGAACGCATTGCGCCTGCATTTTGGTGTGCCACTGCACGATGGTCGCGGCTTTGTTGCGCGCTCTGAAGAGCAGGCTGACTGGAGCCAATCCATCCTCACCACCGGCGGTAATATTTTCGTCATGCCTTATGGCGATGTGACCGAAGATCAGCGTGAGCGTTTTGAAGAGAACCTGATTAAAGATCCGCATTTCCTGCGCCGCGGTCTGGACACGGTTTTAAATTACCCGGGACTGGTCATTATTGCCGATTTCCCGCCAGGTCCGGGTCCGGCACTTAAAGCTATGCAGGCATTGGCCGATATGCATTTAGTGGTGATGCTGGCAGATACTGCCTCGGTCTCTTTACTGCCGCAAATTGAAAATGACCGCATGATAGGTCAGCCGCTTAATAATAAGCGTGGTCATTATTTCGTACTTAATCAAAGTGACAATCGCCGCAATATTAGTCGCGAAGTCACCGGCTTTATGCAGCAGCGTTTGGGCGAAAATTTATTAGGCGTGGTGCACCGTGATGAAAATGTCGCGGAAGCCAATGCTTCACAACAATCAGTTTATGATTTCAGCCCGGCATCCGCCGCCGCATTTGATATCGAACTGGTGGCAAAGCGCGTAGCCAATATCCTGAATATTACCGTGGGTAACGGTGAAGTTCAGGCACCTATCCGCAGCCATTATTAATCGCCAGGCATTTGCCTGGCGGTATTAGCAATAATAACAACACAGCTTCTTTAGGGTGAATCATGAGTAAACTCGGGTTTTACCTGCTGCTGCTGGTGCTTGCACCTGTGGCTGCGGTAATCGTCATCACGCCTATGGACAGCCAAAAACAATATATTTTTGGCTTAATCAGCATCGGGATGATGTTTTTACTGGGCTTCAGCAAAAGCCGCAAAATAACTGTCATCATGGTTATCCTTTCTGCGCTGATGTCGACCCGATATATCTGGTGGCGCACCACGGAGACGCTGCAGTTTAATTCCGAGATTGAAGCGATTCTCGGCATCGGCTTATATCTGGCCGAACTGTATGTCTGGCTGATTCTGATTCTCGGCTTCCTGCAAACCACCTGGCCATTAAAACGCACCATTGAACCGTTGCCGGACGATACCAGCCTGTGGCCTACCGTTGACGTCTATGTCCCGACCTATAACGAAAGCCTCGACGTAGTGCGTGATACCGTGCTGGCGGCGCAGTGCATCGATTATCCGCGTGACAAGCTCAAGGTCTATCTGCTGGATGACGGCAAGCGCAGCGAGTTTGCGGTTTTTGCCGCCGATGTAGGGGTGGGCTATATCACCCGTGACGACAACAGTCATGCGAAAGCCGGTAACCTCAACCATGCGATGAAAATCACCAAGGGTGAGCTGATCTGCATCTTTGACTGTGACCACGTCGCCACTCGCACTTTCCTGCAGGCGACCGTCGGTCCGTTCCTGAACGATCCCAAGCTGGCGCTGTTGCAGACGCCACACTATTTCTATTCACCGGACCCGTTTGAACGTAACCTGCGTGCAGCGCGTACCATTCCGAACGAAGGCGCGCTGTTCTACGGCCCGGTTCAGCAGGGTAACGACAACTGGAACGCCACCTTCTTCTGCGGTTCCTGTGCGGTGATTCGCCGTAGCGCGCTGGAAGAGATTGGTGGATTTGCGGTGGAAACCGTGACCGAAGATGCGCACACCGCATTGAAAATGCAGCGCCTGGGTTGGGGGTCTGCCTTCCTGGCGATTCCGCTGGCTGCGGGTCTGGCCACCGAGCGTCTCGGTCTGCACGTGGTTCAGCGTAACCGCTGGGCGCGTGGCATGACGCAGATCTTCCGTGTGGATAATCCGCTGTTTGGCCGCGGTCTGAAATGGCAGCAGCGTCTCTGCTACCTCAACGCCATGCTGCACTTCCAGTTCGGTCTGCCGCGCGTGGCATTCCTGACCGCGCCGCTGGCGTACTTGCTGTTTAACCTGAACATTATTCACTCGTCGGCGTCGCTGATCTTCGCCTACGTATTGCCGCATCTGGTGATGTCGCTGTACGTCAACTCCCGCATGAACGGCAAGTTCCGTTACACCTTCTGGGGTGAAATCTACGAAACCGTGATGTGCTTCCACCTCGTGATCCCGACGTTGCTGACCATGCTGGCACCAAAGCGCGGTAAATTTAACGTAACGGATAAGGGGGGCCTGCTGGACCAGGGCTTCTTCGATTTCCACATCGTCCGCCCCCATGTGATTGTCGCGGTACTGCTGACCATTGGTATCGTCGCGGGTGTGGTGCGTGCAACGGCACATGATTACTTCGGTGTTGATCCCTATGTTATCGCCCTCAACGTCGGCTGGGCGGTGTTCAGCCTGATCATCCTGATGGCGGCGATTGCCGTGGCGCGCGAAACCAAACAGGTGCGTAAAACCATTCGTATCGAAGTGCAGATTCCGGCGGTGATTCACTACGCCAGCGGTATCTCATCACGCACCCAAACCAGCGACCTGTCGATGGGCGGCGCGCAACTGGATGCACCGGACAACCGTCATGAGCATGATGAAATTGAAGAGATTGATCTGCTGCTGAAATCCGGTGCCATCACTATTCCGGTGAGCAAAATCTCCGGCGATGAAGAGACCATTCGTCTGCGCTTTGGTGATATGCCGCTATCGCGTCGTCGTGAGCTGGTGCGTGTGGTACTGGCGCGCGCCGATGCGTGGATCCAGCCTGAGTATAAGCAGGACAACCCGCTGGTATCGCTGGGCACCATTATTCGTACCGTATTTGAGCTGTTCTGGCTGACCTGGAAAGATCGCCGTGAGAAGCATAAGCGTGAAAACCAGTCGGCAGTGAAAGAGGACAGCGCAGTATGAAGAATTTGACGCAAACGTTGCTGGCAAGCTCGCTGGCGACGGCGCTGATGCTCGCCCCGGCCTGGGCAGAAACCCCTGCGGTAACGCAGGATAGTTCGGCCTTGTCCAACGTGCCGCCACCGCAAGGCATCCAGAGTGAAGCGGATGCCCAGTTGCAGCAGGCGGCGGGTGCAACACCTTATGCGCCCACTGAAAATGCACCAGCAACTGAAAATACTGCCCCGGCTGTGACGGATATGCCAGCAGCCAACGCCACGAACTCGGCTGCACCACAGACGGAGCCGCCTGCTACCACGCTAGCGCCAGAGATGGTGCTGCCTGATGTGGCACCTGCGGCATCAGTCGCCGCACCCGTGGTTTCCGCTTCTGAGATGCTCAATCAACCTATCAGCAGCACCATTTCCGTGGCGCAGATGGGCCAGCCGCAGGGCATCACCTTAACGGGCGGTCAGCTGCAATCGGGCATCGTGTTTACTCTGCCGAGCGATGAAGTGATCACCAACGCGCGTCTGAATTTGTCGCTGCGCGTTTCAGCAGCACTGGCGGCGCGTAATACCTCGTTGCAGCTGATGCTGAATGGTCAGCCGCTGGGCACTTTGCCACTGGGTTCGAGCGACAGCGATGTCAGCGACTACCAGTTGGATATCCCAGCGGCAATGGTGGTCTCAAGCAACAACCTCAGCTTCAAAATTAACGATGCCGACAAACTGCTGTGCGAAAAAGAGAGTGCACAGCAGTATCAGGTGTCGATTCTGCCTAAAACCACGCTGAGCCTCGAAGGCCAGCAGTTGAATATCGGCACCAGCCTGCGCAACTTCCCGCGTCCGTTTATGGATGCGCAGCGTATGACGCCAGCCAGCGTGACCTTTGGCTTTGCCGCCAATGCCACGCCGGACAGCATCAGCGCGGCGGCGTTAGTGGCATCATGGATGGGTATTCAATCGGACTATCGCGGCATTCGTTTCCCGGTGGTGCGTGGCGATCTGCCTGAGCACAACGGCATTTTGATTGGTCATCCCGGTGAGAAGATCGGTTCTGTGACTTTACCTGCCACCAACGGTCCGCTGTTGCAGGTGATTGATAACCCGAACAACCCGGTTTACAAACTGCTGTTAGTTGTCGGTGCGGATGATGCTCAGCTGCGTCAGGCGGCAAACCGTTTGACCACGCAACCGCTGGCGACCGATGCCAGCAGCCTGAACGTGCAGCCGCAGCCGATTGGCCTGCGTAAGCCGTATGACGCGCCGCGCTGGATCAATACCACTCGTCCGGTGCGGTTGAGCGAGCTGCTGCGTAAAGATCAGAGTCTGACCACCACCGGCATCTGGCATGATGCGCTGAGCGTGAACTTCCGCGCGGCACCCGATTTGTTCATGTGGGATGGCGACACTATTCCGGTCGAGCTGCACTACCGCTTCCCGTCGGAAAGCTGGATTGATGAGAACAAATCGTTCCTCAACGTGATGCTTAACGGCACCTTCCTGCGCAACCTGACCGTAAACAAAGTCGGCTTGCTGGAGAGCGCCTGGCATCGTCTGGGCGGCGACGCCCGTCAGGAGCACTACACCCTGAAGCTAGAGCCGTATCTGATTTACGGTGATAACCAGCTGGCGTTGTACTTCAACATCAAACCGAAAGCGGACGCGCCATGTGGTGTGTTGCTCAACAACAACATCAAGAGCCGCATCGAAGATGATTCGTGGATCGACCTGAGCCACACGCGTCACTTCACCATGCTGCCGAACCTGTCGTACTTCGTTGGCGCATCATTCCCGTTCTCGCGTCTGGCGGACTTCTCGCAGACCACCTTGCTGCTGCCAGAAAAACCGACCGATGCAGAGATCTCCACGCTGCTGGATATGTCTTCACGTGCGGGTAACGCGACCGGTGTACCGCTGGTGCAGAACCAGGTGCTGTTTGGTTTGCCAAATGGTGGCACTAACCTGACACGCCTGCAGGACAGTGATCTGCTGGCGGTGAGCACCACACAGAACAGTGAATTCAATCAGCAGATGCTGGCTAACACGCCTTATCAGACCAGCGGTAATACGTTGGGCGTGAAAGATCCGACGACCTGGGACAAGCTGCGTGGCTGGCTGACCGGCGACTGGAACCTTCAGCAGCTGGATGCCGATCGTTACTTCTCCTCCAACGAAGCGTGGCGTGGCTTTGTCAGCTACCGCTCGCCGTGGAATGCCGATCGCCTGGTGGTGATGACGGTGGCAACCAGCGATCAACAGCTGCTGCGTTTGCATGAAGATCTCAACTCGGCGCGCATTAACGCGGGCATTCGTGGCGATACTGCCATCATCACTGATGAAAACGGTATTCGCAGTTTCCGCGTCGGCCCACAGTTCCCGAGTGGCGAAATGCCGTGGTACATGATGGTGGTGTGGTATGCCAACCAGCACTCGGTGCTGATGGCGCTGGCGGCTCTGGTGCTGGCAACGCTGGTCGGCGGTAGCGCGTGGGCGATGCTGAAGCGTCATGCATGGCGACGCCTCAACCCGAAAGCTGATAGCAAGTCCGGCAAGAAGTAAGGATAAAAACAATGAAAAAAAATCTGTTGAGTGCCGGTATTCGTCATGCCCTGATTCTGGGTGGGGCACTGGCGTTCTCTCAGCCGCTGCTGGCGGCGGAGAGCACCAATCCTGCGTTACAAGCGTTGTTTGATCAGGCGGCTTACTGGCATCAGAAAGCGCATGACGATTTGGCCAAATCTTCGCTGCAAAAAGTGTTGATGGTGGAACCCAACAACACTCAGGCGCTTTATTTGCTGGCGCTTTATTCCCAGCAGAGCGGCAGCAGCGCGGAAGCGGCGCAGTGGCGCGCGCGACTGAGTGCCGCATCGCCAAACGATCCGCACCTCACCGAGCTGGATAATGCGCGTCAGCTGCAAACCATCCCACAGGCGCAGCTGTCGTTAGCGCGCCAGCAGGCCCGCAGCGGCAATATTGCAGCTTCGCTGCAAACCTGGCGCAATACCTTTAATGGTAATGAGCCACCACCGAGCGTGGCGGCGGAATATTACCTGACCATGGCCGGAGACCGCTCGCTGCTGCCGCAGGCGGTCGAAGCGCTGCGTCAATTCGCGGCCGATCATCCACAAGATACCGGCGCGAAGCTGGCACTCGGCAAAGCACTGACCTATCAGGAATCGACCCGTCGTCAGGGTATTGATCTGCTGGGTACGCTGGCGGATGGCAATAAAGAGGCTGACCGTTCACTGCGTCAGGCGCTGCTGTGGCTCGGCCCGCAGGCGTCCGATGCCTCGCTATACCAAACCTGGCAGCAGCGTCATCCGCAAGACAATGCGGTGATGGATTACTACCGTAAAAATGTTGGCGGCGCTGAGAAGGGTGCTGGCTTCACCGCACTGAACAGTGGTGACGTCAGCAACGCGCAGAACAACTTTGAGAAAGTGCTGCAGGCGAACCCGCAGGATGCCGATGCACTGGCGGGTATGGGCTATGTGGCTCAGCGTGCCGGGCGCTATGCCGAAGCGGCTGATTATCTGACGCGCGCCGCGCAGATGGGCGGCGATCAGAGCGAGACGCGCCAAAAGCAGGCAGCCGATGCGCGCTTCTATGCTCAACTGGCGACCGCGCAGCAGGCGCTGAAAAACGGTGACAGCGCGCAGGCATTAGCCTTGAGTGAACCGCTGGCGCAGGCCGATGGCGAGAAAGGCGTTTCCGCTAAGCTGTTCCGCGCGGACGTGCAGCGTCGCAGCAATCAACTCGACCAGGCAGAACAAACTTATCGCTCTATCCTGCAAGCCGATCCGAACAACCGTAACGCCAAAGAAGGCCTGTTCTACGTGCTGCGTCAGCAGAACCGCAGCGCGGAAGCGAACACGCTGCTGGCTTCTCTGCCGGATAGCGTGCGCCAGAGCGTGGCCCCGCGCGGCAGCAGCACCGATCCGATTCGTGCGCAGGCTAAGCGTGAGCTGGCGGCGGGCAACAACAGCGCCGCGATAGCCACCTTGAACAGCGGTATTCAGCGCTTCCCGAATGATGGCTGGTTACGCCTCGACCTGGCGCGTATTTATCGCGCGCAAGGCGACAATATGATGGCTGCTAATATTATGCAGCCGTCGATGCGCAGCGGCGCCAGCACGGCAGAGCTGTATGCTGGCGCATTGAACGCCAGCGAGAGCGGTGCCTGGCAGCAGGCGAGTTTACTGCTGTCACGCATACCGAACGGCAGCAAGAGCAGCGATATGCGCGAGCTGGCGCAGCGTGTGAACTTCAACCTGCAGATGACCACCGCCGATCAGTATCTGGCGCAGGGCTCGAATGCTGCAGCGGCGAATACCCTGCGTGCGCTGGCCTCGTCACCTCCGTCCAACCCGGTGGATGCCGGTAACCTGGCACAGAAGCTGGCGAAAGCGGGCGATCTCACCACCGCTGTCTCTGTGGTGCGCAGCAATATGCAGCGCGGCATTCAGGGGAATGCCGGTGATTACGCTGCACAGGTTGCGGTGCTCAACCAGGCGGGTCTGAATACCGAAGCGCAGAGCTTCCTCAGCAGCCCGGAGTTGCAGGCGCGCAGTACACCAACGCAGCTGGCGGGTATTCGCAACGGTTACGTGATCAACGAAGTGGATCGTCTGCGTGAGCAGAAGCAGTACGCCGCGGCTTACGACAAGCTGGTGGGCGCGCTGCAGCACGATCCACAGAACCGCGATCTGATGTTCGCCATGGCGCGACTGTATCAGTCCGGCAAGATGAACAAAGAAGCGGGTGTGGTGTATGACTACCTGATGACCCAGGATACGCCAACGCAAGATGCGCGTACCGGTGCCATCAACGTGGCACTGGCGAACAATGACGTCAATAAAGCCAATACCCTGACACGCGGCTTGAACAATGAGCAGTCACCGGATCGCCAGCTGTTACTGGCGCGCGTGGCTGAAGCCAACGGCAATCACAGCCAGGCCATGAGCTATCTGCGCAGCGCGCGCGGGCAGTTGATTGGTCTGCAGGGTGCCACCAACGGTGATACGCCAAGCGTGGGTGGTCTGGCATTGGCGGATAACCCGTTCATCAACCGGGGTACTTCGCCGGTGGGGCGTTCTCCGTCTGCTTATGGCGCGGTGATGCCATGGCAATCGGCACCGGATGTCACCAGCAGCGCAACGGGGACCACGCTGGCCAGCAATACACCGGCAATCCAGCAGAGCCAGACGCTGCGCCAGATCGACAGTATGATGGACGATCTGCAAGAGAAAACCGGCACCTGGGTGCAGGGCGCAGTACAGGTGCGTGGGCGTGACGGAGAGTCGGGTCTGAGTAAACTGACTGAAGCGAAAGCGCCGTTGACGTTCTCCACCGTGCCATTTGGCGAATCGCGTTTCGATTTCACTATGACACCCGTATCTTTAACGGCTGGCAGCGCATCGGGTGATGCCTGGCGTCGCTTCGGAGCGAACCCCTTAATTCAGGGGCTAGTTGTCGCTACGGGTGGAGCCACCGTCAACGATGTACCAAGTGCATCTACCGATTCTCAGCGTGCGTCAGGCGTTGAACTTAACATGGCGCTTAAGGGCGACAGCTACAAGATTGATTTAGGGAGTACACCACTGGGCCAGGATCTCAGCACCCTTGTAGGTGGTGTGCAGTGGTCACCAAAACTCACTGATTTCCTGACGTTAGTATTGACGGGTGAACGTCGTGCGATGACGGATAGCCTGCTCTCTTATGTTGGCGTAACTGACAAGGCTACCGGTACGAAGTGGGGCCGCGTAACCAAGAACGGCGCAAACGCTTTACTTAGCTACGACAATGGCGATGCTGGCTTCTATGCTGGTGCAGGCGCTTATAGCTATATCGGTGAGAATGTTGCCAGCAACAATAGTTTGAATGCTACCGCCGGTGCTTACGTCCGTCCGTTCCACTACGACGATCGTGAGCTGAAAGTGGGCATGAGCTTGTCATGGATGGACTTCTCGAAAAACCTTAGCTATTTCACTTATGGTCAAGGTGGTTACTTCAGCCCGCAGAATTACGCATCGGTTTCATTCCCGATTGAGTTTTCGCGTAAATTTGACGACTTGAAAGTCAATGTAGGCGGTTCCATGGGTTACCAGACTTATAGCCAAGATAAAAGTGCATATTTCCCTAACGATCCTGATGCACAAACTGCCATGGAATTGCTGACTTCTGCAGGTTTTGCGAAAGAGGCTTATTACTCAGGCACTAGCAAGAACGGTATTGGCTATAACTTGCATGCTGGTGCGGACTATAAGATTAACAAAGATGTCACCATTGGCGGCCAGTTAGGCTACGACACCTTTGGCGATTACAACGAGAGCACAGCGAATCTGTACTTCCGTTATCTGTTCGGAGACAACTAAATGAGTGAGCAGGCAACCGCGCGCGTCAGCCATCCGCATCAGCCGGGTTGGTTTGATCTGGTCAGCGTGATGATTGAAGGGATGCTGGACAACGCGGGCGAGGAAGCCGAAGGCTTCCTCAACAATGTGGGCGCATCGCTGGCAGCACGCTATCCTTTAGCGGAAGCGCGCACCGTGCAGGATCTGGAACGCGAGATGAATCTGCAACTGGCGCGCTTTAGCTGGGGTTTCACCCAGCTTCAGCCGCTGGAAAATGCCATTCTGATTCAGCATCATGCGCTGCCGCAGGGCGCCAGCAAGGTGGGTGCAGAGCGCTGGCAGCTGGCGATGAGCGCCGTGCTGGCCGGTGTTTATTCACAGTGGCTGCAGGCACAGGGCGGCAGCGCTGCGGTGCCGGTCACCTTCGAAAAGAATGACGGCAACACGCTGCATTACCGATATCAATAGGATTGTTTGATGAGAGTCATGCGCTTCTGGCGTCAATGGATGCTGTGTTTCATGGTGATGTTTTTCAGCGCCCAGGCTGCTGCAGATGGCTGGAGCACCTTCAAAGGCCGCTTTATGAGCGGCGATGGACGTATCAGTGATACGGCCAACAATAATGTGAGTCACACCGAAGGTCAGGGCTATGGCATGCTGCTGGCCGTCGCGAACGACGACCGCACCACGTTTGATCTGTTGTGGAAGTGGACGCGCACCCATCTGCGTAATCCGCAAAACGATCTGTTCTACTGGCGTTACACGCCGGGTGCTTCAAACCCGATTGCCGACAAGAACAATGCCTCTGATGGCGATGTGCTGATTGCGTGGGCACTGCAGCGCGCAGGCCAAAAGTGGGGCGGTGATTATCAGTCAACTTCTGACCGTATTCAGCGCGCCATCGTCAAACAAAACGTGATCACGTTTGGCGGCCACACGGTGATGTTGCCAGGCGCACAGGGCTTCAATAAAAACAGCTATGTGGTGCTGAATCCCTCTTATTTCCTGTTTGCCGCCTGGCAGGAGTTTGCTGACCGCAGTCACCTGCGCGTGTGGAATAACCTGATCGATGACGGCATGGAATTGCTGGGTGATATGCACTTTGGCAAAACCGGTCTGCCACTGGATTGGGTGGCGCTGAATGCCGATGGTTCAGTGGCACCGGCAGTGGGTTACTCCAATCGCTTTAGCTACGATGCGATTCGTATTCCGCTCAATATCTGGTGGTATGACCCGCAAAGCCTGCGTCTGGTGCCGTTCCAGCGCGTCTGGCAGGGTTATGGTCGCCAGACGACTCCGGCCTGGTTTGATGTGCTCGCCAATACTCCTGCGCCATACAATATGGACGGCGGCTTGCTGGCGATTCGCGATCTGACCCTGAATCAAACCGGTTATCTCAGCGATCGCTTAGCGCCGGATCAGAATTACTTCTCCGCCAGCTTACAGTTACTGACCTGGCTGGCGTATCAGGAAAAGCGTTAAGTATTTCCAGGCCGCGACGCAGCGTCGCGCAATCTTAAAAGCCGCACCTCATTGATGAAGTGCGGCTTTTTTATTTCTGAATTTCACGTAGCAGCTCACGTTGTTTCTTTTTCTTACGACAATTTGTTTACGCTAATTGATCATGATCAAAGCTGAGCAACAAACATACATGTGAATTTGTCATGCTAAAATGTATAGACAAAAGTGTATGCTAAAATGCAAACGGAATTGGAGTTTGAATGGGATACCATCAAAGCGGAAACCAACATCCGCAAGCATGGCATCAGCTTTGAAATTGCAGCCAGAGTCTTTGATGACCCTTATCATATTGCTTGCCAGGATCGTGTTGAAAACGGCGAATATCGCTGGCAGACGTTGGGGAGTGTGTCGGGTTACCTCATCGTATTGGTTGCCCATACGGTCAGATTTGAACAGGGCACCGAGATTGTCAGGATCATCAGTGCTCGTTCTGCAACGCGAAATGAGAGGAGGCGTTATGAGCAAAGTCAGATTTAAACGCAGCGAACTGCCGCCGCTTACAGATAAACAGCAGTCGGAACTGGAAGCATTGAGTCAAAAAGCCGATGGTGACATTGATTTTGAGGACATTGCGCCCTTAGACGACACCTTCTGGAGCACTGCATCTCGCGGCCGCTTCTATCGTCCGATAAAAACGCAAGCATCGGTGCGGATTGATGCCGATGTGCTCGAATGGCTGAAAGCGCCAGGAAAAGGATACCAGACGCGCTTGAATGCGATTTTGCGCGCCGCCATGATGCGTGAGTTGCAAAGTAAATAGCCGTGCGATCTACTCTGCACATCATGGGGGCATTTTAGTCCCCCATGATGGCTACCGAACCGGGTGCATCCTTTGTCATCATTGAGTTATGTCGACTATTTAAAATCCGCGTACGGTTCAAGCGGTTGTGGTGGCATATCCATATCGCCATTCCAGCCGCCCATTGAATAACGCATGTAGATCAAGCCGTGGCTCGGGGTGTAATCCTTGGCTTGCTGAATATCCATCGCGAGACCGACTGACCAGTGCGGCGTGATGCGTCGCTCTACCACTGCTTGCAGGGTGTAACCAAAACCGTTGCCGGAGCTGCTGTCGGAGGTCGGGTTGGAAGCCAGCGTAAAGCCAGGATTGACCGGATAACGCTGCTGACCGTCGGTTTGCGATTGTGACCAGGAGACCGAGCCGCCCAGATCAAACGACCAGTTCTCGGTGCGCTGGCGATAAGTGACCGGCACCGCCAGCGAGAAATACTGCTGCGGACTGTAATAGCCCCCCTGGCCGAAGGTGTAGTCGCTAAGGTCTTTTTGGTAATGCCACAGCATGCTGTTCAGTCCGATGGTGGCACGGCGATTATCTTCGTTGATCAACTTGTAGTAATAGCCTGCCATCAGGCGTTCACGGCTGTTGTCTGCGACATTTTCCCCGGTAATTTGGTGGGCGCTGATATCGGCCCATACGCCATTCGCACCGCCCTGATCGTAACTCAGCCCCACCGAACCACCGGTTGCCACTACGCCGCCCCAGGTTTTACCGCCGTTGGCCGCCGGATCGCGTGCACCGGCATAGGCCAGCAGCGAGCTGGAGATCGGTCGGCGTGAAGCGGTGAACGTCACGCCAATATCTTCCACGTCGGTTTTCCAGCTCAGACCGCCCACCCAGTTAGTGACTTCAAAGCCGAGCGGTGTGGTGCCGATATCGCCAGACCAGCGATCGTTATGCCAGCCAACGCCTATCGCCGTGCCTTCATCACGCTGGGTAAAGTCGCGGCTACAGCCACCGGAGTTATCATCATTACAGCTACCAAAGCGTTCGCTGTGGCTGCCATTGCTGGTAGAGAAAGTGCCCGCTGATACCAGAACATGATCGACGCGTAAAAAGCTGCGCCCGTCGGCCAGCGGTGTCTCCGCCTGCATCATGGTGGTATGCGCGGTGAAATCGGAGATACCGCCGGTGCCTTTATCGCGCGAATAATCCTGTTCAAGCGTGAAGGTGGTGTCCTGCTGACGATAGAGATCGGCGGCATCGCTGCGAATGCCGCGCTTCAGCCAGTCATCACTGGCATCATTACGCGTTAGTCGGGTATAGCTGTCGTTATCCAGCGGCACGTCGGGGCTGATGCCGCTGGCCGTCATTGCCAGACGATAGTCCTGCTGCGCCGCATCCGGCTGT
This sequence comes from Pantoea sp. USMM079, assembly GCF_037153115.1. Classification (NCBI taxonomy): domain Bacteria; kingdom Pseudomonadati; phylum Pseudomonadota; class Gammaproteobacteria; order Enterobacterales; family Erwiniaceae; genus Pantoea; species Pantoea sp. USMM079. The sequence continues at coordinate 96,547 of NZ_JBBCKX010000008.1, read as the reverse complement.
TGCTGCTGTGTTTCCAGCCGTGCGGCATCGCGATACACCAGCGCTTTGCTTTGCGACGGGGCTTCTTTTGCAGCACGGGTTTTTAAATCATTGAACAGCTGCTGCGCATGCGCCGTATCGCCGCTGTTTTGCCATGCCAGCGCCACGCGGCGTCCGCTGTTGATATTTTGCTGCGCCACGCTGGCGGGTAAAGCCTGCAGCGCTGTGCGTGCTTCGTCTTTGCGCTTCAGGGCGATGAGTGCTTCGATACGGCCCAGTGCTGCATCATTGTTGGTTGCATCCTGCTGCAGTACGTGTTGGTAACTCGCCAGCGCCGATTTCGCGTCGCCGCGTTCCAGAGCCCAATCCGCCAGGGTGATATCACGTCGCGTCGAGGCCGGTTGCTGCTGCAACAGTGCCAGCGCGGCAGATTCATTGCCGTTGGCGCGCAGCTCACTGGCACGGGCGTAGACTTTATCCTGCGTTAAGCGGTCCGCCAGCTCGTGCATATTGCTGTCCCAACGCGTTTCCGGCAGGCGATGCAGTGCCGCCAGTGCCGCATCATCCTGATCGCCGGACGAGAGCCACAGCGCCCAGGCATAGAGCGCGGCGGGTTCCTGCGCGTGCTGACGCACCATGGCATCCATCACCTGGGCGCCTTGTGCTTCTTCGCCACTGCTGCGTAGCGCACCGGCTAAACGATACGAGAGCCAGATATCGTTGGGGTTATCCTGCGCGGCCTGGCGATATTTTACCACCGCCTGATGCCACTGACCTTGTTGGGCCAGCGCATCGGCTTCTGCTCGCAGGCTGTCGCTGCGCAGTGAACGCAGCGTCTCCGCCAGCGACCGCTGTTGAGCGGCGGGCAGGGCATTGATAAACGCCATGGCGCGAGCAGGTGATTGCTGCTGATACAGCGCGGCCAGTCGGCGCACGGCGGTGGTATTGCTGCGATCCAGGCGCAGCGCCTGCTGCCAGTACTGTTCTGCCTGCGCGTCGTTTTTTCGCGCTTGCGCGACATCGCCGAGGCCAATCAGCGCCCAGCTGTCACGGTTATCGATGGCCTGTGCGTTGCGATACTGGCGCTCCGCACCGGCCACATCGCCTTTTTTCAGCGCGTCGTCACCGTTGTTGATCGCCAGCCAGTAGCGGTTGGTTTGCAACAGTGATTGCCACTTGCCAATCTGGGTGCTGGCCTGTCCGGCCTGAATCGCTTTCTGCAGCCAGCTTATTGCTGCTGCGCGGTTATTGGCTCGCGCCTGCGCCTGACCCATCGCGCCCATCAGTTCGGCATCATTCGGGTTGGCTTTCAGCGCGGCGCTGAGTGACGCGATGGCACCTGCGCCTCCACCAGCATCGACCAGCGCCAGCCCGCGCATGCGTTGACGATAAGCGGGATCGGCCAGCAGCTTCTGCTGTCGGGTCAGTTCTTCCTCGCCGCGTTGTTGCGCATCACCGGAAGTGAATACCTGCAGATACTGCTTCAGACTGGCAACCGTGCTGTCTGACACCGGCTGATTTTGAATCTGTTGCAGCCAGAGTTCGGAGGCGGCATCACGCCCGCCGTCACGATTGGCCAGACGACGCAGCTGCACCAGCGCCTCGCCTGGCTGATTGTTATCAAACGCCATGCGCGCCAGCTGCAGTTCAACCCCGATATTGCCGGGATAACGCGCTTCCAGCGCCTGCAACTGGCGATAAGCGGTGGGCTGCTGACCGGGTAAACGTGCCACCAGTCGCCAGTATTCCAGTTCAGTATTCACATCCGGGAACACGCCGTGGAACAAGGCATCCCAGGCCGTTTTCGCTTCTTCAACGCGACCTGCGGTGGCCAGCAAACGCGCCTGCTGCAGTTGCTGGCGCCCTTCAGCGCTCATCAGACGCAGGCCGGTTTCGGATTCACGCGTCGCCACGTCATTGGGCGCGACCTTCTTCAGTTCATCCAGCAGCGTCTGCGCTTTTGCCTGATCGCCCTGACGCAGTGCCATGCGAATTTGCGCTGCCAGCACCTGCGGATTATCAGGGTCGATTTTTTCCAGGCGATAAAGCGACTGCTGCACCAAATCATACTTGTTGGTGGATTCACCGGTGCGAATCTGCATGAGTAGCCATGCGACCGGTGACACCTGCGGACCCTCGGCAGCCATGCCGGAGCCCGCCAGGATAGTGGCAATCAGCAGACCGAGTGGCAGTTTATTCATCGTCTTCCAGCTCGGCCAGGCGGCGACGGCTCACCATGCGCATCAGGCGCCATGCCATCAGAGCAAACAAGATCACCACCACCACGGCACAAATCGCCAGCCACACCGGATGCGTTGCCAGCAGATTCCACAGCCGCTCCCACCACGGCAGATGACCGACGAAGTAGGTATCGCCGACGCGCACGCTGGTGACGCCCGACTCGCGCACAACGGTAGCAGACCCGAACACGGCGGCGCGCTTGCCGCTATCGAGCAGGGCATTATTCAGCAGATCCCAGCCGCGCGGGCTGTCGGCCAGCAGCGCAACCACGCTGCGCTGATCGTTAAACGGCGACTGGAAGCCGACGATGGCACCCATCGGGCCGCGTGAGCGGATACCGGTCTGGCTCTCTACCGCACGATCGCTGGCGGACACCGGTATGTTCTGCGCGGTAATCGGGCGTGATGGCATGTTGATCCAGCTACGCGCCGCATCCGCCAGCAGGTTGATCTTTTTGTCATCCTGCAGATCCTGCGGAATGCCGCCGATCATGAGCAGGTCTGCGTCTTTATCTTTTGCCTGGTTCCAGTCATCGCTCATCTGCACGCGCAGCGCCGGATAGCCGGTCTGGGCACCGATGGCGCCCAGTGCGTTCAGCATCGTGCTCACTTCACCGTTCGCGGGCTTCGGCTGTACTAACACCAGCGTCTGCGCCAAATCGGCATAACGGCTGTAAGGAAAACCGGCGTTGGCGTATGCACCCAGTGAAGGCATTTCGATGTAGTGGCGATAGCCGGAGAAGTCGATGCTGGAGTTGTCATCGATCACCACATGGTGGCCCACCGCGGTGACGGTTTCGCAACGGCCGTCGGCGGTGCCACCAATAAAGGTGTTGGCGTAATCAAAGCTGAAGCGCAGTTGGTTGACCACGCCGAGGCGCAGCGCCGGGATGGTCAACTGGCGGTTGCTGTCCTGCAGGCCTTGCATCAGCGGAATGCGCATGATCTGCTGGCCTGCCGTGTATTTCGGCGTCAGCGGGTAATCCTGCATGAACTGATTGTTCAGATGCACCGCCAGGCGCGAGCCATCTTGCTGGATCGGCGAGGTGTAACGGTAAATCAGATCCATGTCGATGCCGCGTGCGCGTACCAGGAACAGGTCCGGCGGCAGGTTCAGCGTCAGACTGATCGGGTTCGGTTGCAAACCATCGGCCTGTAGCTGGTTCTGATACTGCGTCAGCTCGGCAAACGTGGTGCGGCGATCGGTGCGCACCCAGTTTGGCGCATCATAGGCCTGACGCGGTGCCAGCATTTTTACACTGTCGATGGTTGAGGTATCCCCGCGCAGCAGCAGTTCGCCTTGCGCAATACCTTCGACGGCGGTCAGCAAATCGTTGTCATCGCGGCCGAGAATCAGCAGCATTTTTTCGTAGGGATTGTCCGGCTGGCTCACCATTTCCACCGTGGGTTTCTCCACCGGTGGCAGATCTTTCAGGAAGTCCGGGCGATGATCGTTGGTGGCAAACACCACCGCATGCTGTTCTTTTGGTAACTGGTTATACAGGACCGGGAAGGATTGACCACGCCACTGTGCTTTGCTGCCGAACCACGAAGCCAGAATCCCTGCGGCACGCTGCTGCAGCAGGTTAGGCTGATTGCTGAACACCATCGGCAATTGCAGTGGGCGGCTGTCGCGGGCATCAAAGAACGGTTCCGGGAAGTGCGACAGGTCGTTCTTCAACGGCAGCTTTTGCAGCGTCAGGTCGAGTTTGCTCTCTTTACCGATATCCATCCAGATGGTGCTGTTGGCCGGGTTTTCACACACGTTGGCGTAGTGGCCCACCAGTTCAAGGCGCACGCGGTTAAAATCGCCAATAAAACGCGGATCGATCGGCAACTGAGTTTGATTTTCTTTGCCCAGCTGATCGGCGGTCACGGTGACCAGTCCCACCAGCTCATCGTTGAGATAGACCTTGAGCTGCGACAGCGTCGGAATCAGCGCCGGTGAAGGGCGATAGCTGAGCGTCAGCATGGCGCGTGTCACCACTTCATCACTGCGCACGCCGAACTCGATCTGGCTGGTAGGCTCGGTGCCGCGCAGCGTCATGCTGCCCGGCGGCGGCGCGACCTGATTAAACAGCAGTTGGCTGTCGCGCAGCGGGGCATTGGCATCCAGCGGCTGGCTGACGACCGGCAGCGGTATCTGTGCGCTGGCGCGCGGTGCTTCAGGGGCAGAAGGCTGCGGTGCGGCCTGTGCCAGCGTTGCAGTGCCCAGCAGCAGGGCAGTAAACCAGCTCAGTTTTCTCGTCATGGTCATATCATCAACTTATGAAAAATCGGTTTTGATTGCCGCAGGTGCGCGGCTAATGCCCTGCGGCAGCAGTGTTGCCAGCCAGCTCACCAGGGAAGTCAGTGCACGGAAAAGACGGCGCAGCGGGGCAGGGCCATACTCCGCCAGACGCAGGTAACCTTTGAAACCCAGCACCATAATATCGGCCAGACTCTGCACCGGTTTATCTTCCGGGAAGCCGTCCTGCCACAGCGCCCAGGTGTCGGCGCGGGCGAAGGTACACTGGATAAATTCAATATGCTGGCGGGTGGTGAGCTGATGCAGGCGAATCCCCGCGCGACGGCCAAATACACGCTGAACCTGGCACGGGAAGCTGAACTCCTGCTGGCCACGGCGCAGCAGCAGCCACACCGGCTCATCCTCTTTCAGTGCATCCGCCTCACGCAGTTCAACACCGACACCACCATCTGAATAGTCGCGCAGGGTGCACGGCACCATATGGCCATCTTCACGTGCAATGGCGGCGGGCATGGCGATCTCCACGCGATGTGCTTCACGAATCTGGCGCGCTTCCACCGAAACGGCTACGGCACCGCCGAGAATAATCATGTTGTACACCACCCACACCAGGCTGACCCAGATGGTGAGTAACTCGTTAGCCGGGCCATACGCCATGCGCCAGAACGCCATGCCGATGCCCGCGATATTCAGCAGCACTAGCATCATGTAGGGTTTGGTGATCACCCAATCGAGGTGACGCTCTTCGACCAGGCCACCTTTTGCGGTGACGTTGAACTTGCCTTTGTGCGGGTTGAACAGCGCGACGGTGGTGGGACGCGCGATGTACCACGCCAGCACGGTTTCATACACTTCACTCCAGAACGAGTGACGCCAGCGTCCCTGAATTCGGGAGTTGGTCAGGCTGGTGTGCACCATGTGTGGCAGTACATAGATTGCAATCGCCAGCGCCGGCGCGTAGATGATGTAGGCGTGGCATAGCAGAAACGCCAGCGGTGCCAGCAGAAAGATCAGACGTGGAATCCCGGCGAGGAAGTGCAACATGGCGTTGACGTAGCACAGCCGCTGTACCAGCTTTAGGCCCTTGCCCATCAGCGGATTGTCGAGGCGGAAAATCTGCACCATGCCGCGCGCCCAGCGAATACGCTGGCCGATGTGTGCAGACAAACTCTCGGTGGCGAGGCCCGCCGCCTGTGGAATACGGATATAGGCGGAAGTGTAACCCTGACGATGCAGACGCAGCGAGGTGTGCGCATCTTCGGTTACGGTTTCCACCGCTATGCCGCCAATCTGATCCAGCGCGGTGCGGCGCAATAAGGCGCAAGAGCCGCAGAAGAATGCCGCATCCCAGGTATCGTTGCCGTCCTGCACCAGGCCGTAGAACAGCGATCCTTCGTTAGGCGTCTGGCGGAAGCGACCGAGGTTACGCTCGAACGGATCGGGCGAGAAGAAGTGGTGCGGCGTTTGCAGCATCGCCAGGCGGTGGTCTTTCAGGAACCAGCCCATAGTCATCTGCAGGAAAGAGCGCGTCGGTACGTGGTCACAGTCAAAAATCGCCACGTAATCGCTGCGGCAAGCCACTTTCAATGCATGGTTGATGTTGCCCGCTTTGGCATGCTCGTGAGTAGGGCGCACCACATAATTGACGCCCACGCTGGCGGCAAACTCGCGAAACTCCTCACGGGTGCCGTCATCCAGAAGATAGATGTTGAGCTTGTCCTGCGGCCAGTCGATGCCCATTGCGGCATAAATGGTCGGTTTCACCACGCTCAGCGGCTCATTGTAGGTGGGCACCAGGATATCTACGCTGGGCCAGGAGGTGATCTCTGGCGGCATAGACACCGGCTGGCGATTGAGCGGCCACAGCGTCTGGAAATAACCCAGCACCAACACCGTCCACGAATAGGTTTCAGCGCCAATCAGCAGCAGACCGAATGTCAGGCTGAGCGGATCGTCCCAGTTCAGGGTCTCGGTGTAGCGCCACCACAAATAGCGGCAGGAAATAGTGAGCGACAGCACAATCAGCATGATGGTGGAGAGGCGGCCCGGCACGCGGCGCACCAACATTGCCAGGCCCCACAGCAACAGCACGAAGACAAACTGCGTGGTGATGCCGAACGGCTGTGAAATGCACAATAGCGCCAACAGGCTGGCGACAATCGCCGCGACGATAAACAGCAACTGGCGCACCCGTGCAGGCAGCTTTTGCAACTGCTGTTCGGTGCGCAGGTGAATGCCCGTCTTAGCCACGCGCGCGGGAAGCGTTCCCAGCCATTGATAAAACTGCTGACGCCAGCGGAACAGGGGGCCAAACGCGTTAAACCGTTTACGCTCGCTGCGTGCGCTGTTGTCGAGCGGTAACACCAGCATCAGCCACAGGCTCTGCATGGCGTAACGCACAACGTCTAACGGGCGTGGACGTAGCGGCGAGATTTGCGGATAGTATCGCTGACGCTGTTGCAGCAAGCGCTGCCAGCCGGGCATTTCCAGCCGCAGCAGCGACCAGGCGAGCACGCACCATAGCAGATGCAACATCACGGTTAAGCGGCCCGCGCCGTGCTGGCGCGCCACGCCGGCACGGCTTTGCAGCGCCTGCCAGGCCTGAGGTACCAGCAGCCAGCGCAACGGATTCACGCCGCACCGCCCGCAACGTTCAGCAATAGCCAGTTCGCCAGCGTATTGATTTCTTCGCTTGCCAGCGCATGAGGACGATATTCGCCCACCGGTTGTTTCATCATCAAGGCTTCTGCCAGTGCTTCATCGCGGTGAATCACCTGCGGAATCAGATTCTTTAGCGTGCGCAGCCACAGCTGATGCAGATCCTGTTGCAGCTGACTGTTGGCGTTGAATTGATTGATCAGAAACAGCGTGTGCGGCAAAAAACGCGGATGGTGCAACCGCAACTGGCAGTTAGCATCCAGCGATAGCACCTGCAGCAGGCGATCGGCGTGGAGGGCGAAGGATCGTTGCCACGGCAGCAGATCCGCTGGAAGGTCGAGGATCACCCAGCGATAGTGCGATTTCAGGGCCGGCAACGCCTTCAGCAACGGCGTGGCGAACGAGGTGTCGGCGTTTTGCAGACTTAAGCACTGCTGAGAGGTTAATGCGCCAAACGGCAGGAAATCGAGACCGGTTTGATAGCGCTGCGCGCACTGCTGCCACGGCTGCTGTTCCAGCAGTGCGGGAACCCAGCCCAGGGTGTGATTGAGCGGCAAGTTAAAATGGGCAGCCAGTTGATTCGAATCAGAAAAGTCGATGACCAGCACCGACTCCTGTAAAGCATTGAGCGCCCAGCCAAGTGCCGCACTGAGTGATGTTGCGCCACAACCGCCGCGCAAACCTTGTAAGGCAATGACCGGCATTAGCGTTCAGGCTCCTGGTCGGCGGATAATTCACGCAGCAGCGGCCAGCGCGTCAGCAGACTATTCAGTCGCTCTTCGCGGGCAATATCAATGTAACGAAATGCCTTAAGGGAAAAGGCTTCGCTCAGGGTATTAATGTCATCCTGATCTTCAGTGGTAGACGCGATCAGCGAAAAGGCATTCTCTGTTTTCATTACTTTTTGCCACCAAAAAACAGCAATGGATGAATTGTGGTTCTATTTTTTGTAAAGTTTAAACCCGGAAAAATGCGCAGACTATGTAAAAATCGATATCATTTGAGATAGCGCAGGTTTTAATTATTTCAGCAGTTCCAATCGTTGCCGTCTATATTAAACTAGCCTGGATTGTTCTGATCGCGAAACAAATATGAAAAATCGCTATGCGCTTGGCCTACAACAGGTTCAGCAGGAATTAGTTACCCTGCAAAATCCGGGGTTTTATTGGATTACCAGTCAGCGTCAGGAAGACGCGCGGGTACTGCTGCGTCAGGTGGTGAGCCATCAACAGGCGGCAACCCTGGTCAGTTCAGATGAGAAGCCTCAGTCTTTACTTACGCCGGACCCATTGACGGGCCCAGCGCGCATTCCCTTATTTTCGCTGCCGGCCAATAAAACCGGCCTGCAGCATCTGGAGAATGATTTCGCGCGTTTACTGAATAGCCGCAGTGGTTTAGTGCTGTTTTACAGCAACGCTGCGCAGTGGAGTAAATTATCCGAGGATGAACTCACGCTCTGGGTGAAACGCATGCGGCGGTTGTTGATCAAAAAACAAATCACGCTGTTACTGATCACCTCGGGGGCGTCGATTATTCATCTGCGTAACCATCTACAGCGTTATTTTCGCCAACTTGATGGTGTCGCACATTTAGAATTTCAACAGGATAGCTGGCAATATCGAATTAACTGGTGGTACTCCGCAGACAAATTACTGGCTGACCGTGCGATTCGCCTGAGTTGTAATGATAATCAATTCATTGCCATTAATGACGTTGAGCAAACCACCCCCCTTAGCCTTAATGATGAAAATCAGTTTCTGGCACAAGAAGGGGTGCTGGAAGGCGCACCGCCGCTTTCCAGCCAGTGGCAGCTGTTTAGTGATAATGAAAGCGTATTTTCGCGTGCGCAACAGGCCAACGCCGCCACGGTCATTTTTAGTCTGGCCCATAACCAGGATATCAATGCCCTGGCAAAAATGGTCCACAGTTTGCGCCGCTCACGCGGTAACGCATTAAAGATTGTGGTACGCGAAATCAGTACCAGTCTTAGGTATAGCGATGAGCGATTGTTACTGGCGTGTGGTGTGAATGCCATCGTGCCCGGCGCTCAAACGCTGTCACGCTTTCTCACCACGCTGGAAGGGATTCAGGGCCAGCAGTTTACGCGTCATGTTCCGGCCAACTTGCCCGCGCTGATGCAGGCATTACAGCCGCTGCAGCAAAAAGGCTATTTGCAGCTGGAGCCGTTCTGCGCGGCGGTACAGCAGCTGATGAGCAATACGCTGCTGCCAGAAAACGACAAGGGGCTGATGGTGGCATTGCGCCCGGTGCCGCAGCTGAAACCTGAGCAGATTCTGACGCTGTGTAAACCGCGTCGTTTTGGTGATTTGGTGACGCTGATTAACGATCGCATCTATCTGTTTCTGTCATCCTGCCGCTTCAACGATTTGGATATCGCGTTGAAATCGATTTTCTCGCTGCCGCACGATGAGTTGTTTAGTAACCGCGTGGTGTGGTTCGAGGACAACCAGATTTTGTCGGAAGTGCACAAGATTCGCCAGCTGACGCCGGTGGCGCAGCGTGAAGTGCCGATGGCACCGATTGAGGCCCCGCGGGCAAACAAGGTGTCCGCTTCTGACCTGCGTGGGGCGCAAACCCCGCAACCTATTGTTCTCAACCTTGATGGAGATCGCCGCTGATGACACTGATGGATTGGGTGCAGGTGGCGATCCTGCTGTTATTAATTTTACTGTTCCTGAAATCGTTGTTTGTGCGCTGGTTACCGCGCAGTAGCACCAGCCTGCTGATGCGTCTGCTGCCACCGCGTGCGCTGAAGTCGGAAGGGCAGTGGCAACGCAAATCTGCTAAAACGGATACCAAACCGTAATGAGTGATAACAAACCTTCGACGCTGCACGCTTCGTGGTGGCGCGGTCTCGGCGGCTGGAATTTCTACTTCCTGATCAAATTTGGTCTGTTGTGGTACGGCTACCTTAATTTTCATGCGCTGAGCAATCTGGTGTTCCTGGCGTGGCTGCTGTTCCCGCTGCCGTCACGTCGTTTGCATCGTGTGCGTCACTGGGTATCCTTGCCGATTGGCTTTGCGCTGTTCTGGCATGACACCTGGCTGCCGGGGCTGGAATCGATCATGAGCCAGGGTAGCCAGGTCGCGGGCTTCTCCTCAGCTTATCTGCTCGATCTGCTGGAGCGCTTTATCAACTGGCAAATGATTGGCGCAGGCTTTGTGCTGCTGGTGATCTATATGTTCGTGGCGCAGTGGATCCGCGTCACGGTGCTGGTTTCTCTGATGCTGATCTGGCTTAACGTGCTGACCATTGCCGGACCGGCGATGAATCTGCTGCCAACCAAAGCGGCGACACCGGAAGTGGCATTGAATAACCCTCCAGCCGCGACCAAAGCACCGGAGGGACTGGACCAGTCTGCACCACCGACCAGTGCCAATCTGACCTCCTGGCTCAATCGTTTCTACGACAGTGAGCGCCAGCGCGCCACCCATTTCCCGGATGCGCTGCCCGCGGATTCTCAGCCGTTTGATATTTTAGTGATTAACATCTGTTCGCTGTCATGGTCGGACATGGATGTAGCACAATTGCGTGACCATCCGTTATGGAAGCATTTTGATATCCTGCTGGACAACTACAACTCTGCCACCGGCTACAGCGGTCCGGCAGGGATTCGTTTGCTGCGTGCCAGCTGTGGCCAGACTTCACACTCTAATCTGTATAAGGCCACCGATCAGCGCTGTTACCTGTTTGATAACCTGGCGAAACTGGGCTTTAAGCAGGAACTGATGATGGATCATACCGGCGTGTTTGGTAACTATCTCAAAGAGCTGCGTGAAGAGGGCAATTTGCAGGCACCGCTGATGTCACAAGCGGGAATTGCGCCAGAATTGACCTCCTTTGATGGTTCGCCAGTGTTCAATGACGGGCAATTGATGCAGCGCTGGCTCGACGATCGGACTAAAAGCAGCGATGCGCGCAGTGCCACCTTCTACAACCTGATTCCGTTGCATGACGGCACGCGCGAGTTGGGCAGCACGCGCACCGCTGACTGGCAGCCGCGCGCTAAAATGCTGTTTGATCAGCTGGATACATTCCTGACCAATCTGGAGAAATCAGGACGCCGCGTGATGGTGCTGGTGGTACCGGAGCACGGTGCTGCGCTGCAGGGCGATAAAATGCAGATGTCCGGTCTGCGTGATATTCCCAGCCCGAGCATTACGCATGTGCCGGTGGGCATTAAGTTTGTCGGGATGAAAGCGCCACACCAGGGACAGCCGTTGAGCATTGATACGCCGACCAGTCTGCTGGCGATTTCCGAAATCATTTCCCGTGTGGTGGATGGTCAGGTGTTTAACGCGCCGAACGTCAATATGTCGGTGTTAGCGGATAATTTGCCGCAATCACCGGTGGTGTCCGAGAATGATAATGCGGTGGTGATGATGTATCAGGGTAAACCCTGGATTCGTCTGAACGGCGGCGATTGGGTGCCTTATCCGCAATAGCAGGGGTCGCGGCGCAAACTTTGCGCCGCGACTTTAACGTGCACAATTCCTAATCACCACTTTATCTCGCCCTTCCTGCCTTTTTTCGACTTTATCCCGGCGCATAAAAATGCTGACCTGCGATATACTCGCTGCGCATTTCATCTATACCCGTCATTCTTCAAGTTGCAGGTGCGTTGGCTGTGCTCATTTATCCCAGTCACTTACCTGAGTAAGCTCCTGGGGATTCATTCCCTTGCCGCCTGCCTGCACCTTGAATAATTTAGGGTATACATAGTCGATTTAAGTGGTTGGGAGAGGGTTTTGTTGCGCGTCAGTCGCTCGTTAACGATAAAACAGATGGCAACGGTGTCCGCCGTGGCAATGGTGACCATCAGCATTTTTATCGTCATCCAGTTATTCCACTTTGTGCAGCAGCGCAGGATTGACTACGCCCAGCAGATGGAAAATATCGCGCATACGGTGCGCCAGCCGCTGTCAGAAGCCGTTCTGAAAGGCGATATTCCGCAAGCTGAACGCATCCTGAATACGTTGAAACCGGCGGGCATCCTGTCTCGTGCCGATGTAGTATTGCCGAATGCGTTTCAGGCGCTGCACGCCGATTTTTTGCCGGAAAAACCGGTGCCGCGTTTCGTGGCGCGTCTGTTTGAACTACCGGTGCAAATCACGCTGCCGCTTTATTCGGTTGAACGCACCGGGCTGCCCAAACCGATTGCCTATCTGGTGCTGCAGGCTGACTCGTCACGCGTTTATCAGTTTCTGCTGAGCACGTTATCGACGATGATCACTACCTATTTGCTGCTGGCGCTGATCCTCTCCGTGTCGATTAGCTGGTGTATCAATCGCCTGATCGTCCATCCTTTGAGAAGTTTGTCGCGTGATTTGCAGGAGTTGCCACCGCAGGCCATTCTCACGCACAAGCTCGACCTGCCGCATAATCATCGCGACGATGAAATCGGCATGCTGATCCGCAGCTACAACCGCAATCAACAGGTGCTGGAGTCGATTCATGATGAAATGAGTCGCATGACCACCCATTTTGCTGTCACCGATCTGCCTAATCGCGCCCTGTTCCTGGCGTTACTGGATCAGCATGCCAGTCATCGCCATAGCCGCCAGCCATGGGGATTGATGGTGATCCGCATCGAAACACTGCAGGAAGCCAATGGCGTTCTCAGTGATGAACAGCGCGACACCCTGATGCTGACGCTGGTGGAGAAGATTCGTAGCACCGTTGACGACCACACCCTGCTGGCGCAAACCGGACCCAGTGATTTCGCGCTGCTGATGAAGCGCGCGCACAACCCGTTCCGCGCCATGCGTCTGGCGCGCAACCTGATGATTCGCATTAACCAGCCGGTGAACCTGCATCAACTTCAGCTGCGTCCAAACGCCAGTATTGGCCTGGCGCTGCATGATGACAGCGTCGTCAGTGCCAGCGAGCAACTCGACCGCGCGACCTCGGCAATGATGTCGGCGCGTCATCAGGGCAAAAACCAGATTCTGTTCTTTGATCCGGCGCTGACTGAGCGGGCGCAAAAACGCCTGACGCAGGAGCACGATATCCTGCAGGGGTTGCAGGATGGTCAATTTGCACTTTATCTGCAGCCGCAAATCAATATGCAAACCGGTGAGCTGGCGGGCGCGGAAGCGCTATTGCGTATGCGTATGCCGGATGGCAGCTATGGTTTGTCAGAAGAGTTTATCGCCAGCGCGGAAGAGATTGGGGTGATTTCCGCGATTGGGCGCTGGGTGTTTGAAGAAGCCTGCCGCATCCTTGCCGCGTGGCAGAAGCTGGGCATCAATATTCCGCTGAGCGTCAATATATCGGCAGTTCAGTTGCGTGACCCCAGCATGGTGAGCCATTTGCAGGGCTTGCTGGAGCGCCATCGTATTGCACCCGGCAATTTCGTGCTGGAAATTACCGAAACCGCGCAGATTGGCGATGCCGAGCAAGCGATTTCGCTGCTGCGTTCATTGCAGCAAACCGGCGTGGCCGTGGCGCTGGATGATTTTGGCATGGGTTATTCCAATCTCAATTACCTGCATCAGTTTAAAGCGCTGCCGGTGAACAAGCTGAAGATGGACCGCAGTTTTGTCGCGGCGCTACCGGATGATGACACCATGGTGCGTATTGTCGCGGCGATTGCGGACATCATTCATCTGGATGTTATTGCTGAAGGCGTGGAAACCGATGAGCAGCGAGACTGGCTGCTGGCACGCGGAATTACTATAGGGCAAGGCTACTTATACGCTGAAGCGCTCCCTCTTAACGTCTTCAACCAACGCTGGCTTGACAGCTCGTCACATCCTGAATAATCACATTGTTTATTGATTTTCCTCACGAAATTGCAGTCAGATAGTTTGCTGAAGCGTTTCAGTTCATAGTTAGAGTTTTGTAACTTTTGTAAGGAATGTAAGGGTATATTAATCCTGTTATCGGAGTGTTATTTTCCCGCAATCGGTAAGGTTTTTCGCTTCCAGGCGGCTTGCCGCATGCGTTCTCCATAATAACGGCGGTGAATTCCGTCTATACCTGGACACCTGTTATGAAACTGTTCAAAAGCCTCTACTTCCAGGTGCTGGTTGCCATCGGCATCGGCGTCCTGTTAGGCCACTACTATCCTGAGTTAGGCGCGCAAATGAAGCCGCTTGGCGATGGTTTCGTTAAGCTGATCAAGATGATCATCGCCCCCGTGATTTTCTGTACGGTGGTGACCGGTATTGCCGGCATGGAGAGCATGAAAGCAGTTGGACGGACTGGCGCAGTTGCGCTGCTCTACTTTGAAATTGTCAGCACCATCGCACTGATTATTGGCCTGGTCGTGGTTAATGTGGTGCAGCCGGGCGCGGGGATGAACGTTGATCCCGCGACTTTGGATGCCAAAGCCGTGGCGGTTTACGCCCAACAGGCGCAAGAACAGGGTGTTGTTGCCTTCTTGCTTGATATTATCCCGGGTAGTGTGATCGGTGCCTTTGCCAGCGGTAATATCCTGCAAGTGCTGTTGTTCGCCATTCTGTTTGGTTTTGCCCTGCATCGTCTGGGTAACGCCGGTACTGTGATGTTCAACGTCATTGAGAGCTTCTCCAAAGTGATCTTTGGCGTTATCAATATGATTATGCGCCTTGCGCCGATCGGTGCCTTCGGTGCCATGGCGTTTACCATCGGTAAATACGGCGTGGGCTCACTGGTGCAGCTCGGTCAGCTGATCATCTGCTTCTACATCACCTGCGTGCTGTTTGTGGTGGTGGTGTTAGGTTTGATTGCACGCTGGGCCGGCTTCAACATCTTCAAATTTGTTGCCTACATCAAAGAAGAGCTGCTGATCGTGCTGGGTACCTCTTCATCTGAATCTGCGCTGCCGCGTATGCTCGACAAGATGGAGAAGCTGGGTTGTAAGAAATCGGTGGTGGGTCTCGTTATTCCAACGGGATACTCTTTTAACCTTGATGGCACCTCGATTTACCTGACCATGGCGGCGGTATTCATTGCCCAGGCCACCAATGCGCACATGGATATCTTCCACCAGATCACGTTGTTAGTGGTGCTGCTGCTCTCCTCAAAAGGCGCAGCGGGCGTAACCGGCAGTGGCTTTATCGTGCTGGCGGCCACCTTGTCTGCAGTCGGACATTTGCCGGTAGCGGGTCTGGCGCTGATTCTGGGTATCGACCGCTTTATGTCCGAAGCGCGTGCATTGACCAACCTGGTGGGTAACGGCGTGGCGACGGTTGTCGTGGCGAAGTGGGTCGGTCAGCTGGATGAGAAGCAGATGAAAGCGACGCTTTCTTCAGCGAAAAAGGTCAATAACGCCTCACAAACCAGCGTCTGATCGTCTATTTGCGTTAATTTCCCGAGAAATGCCCGCTGTCGCTTGCCCTGACAGCGGGCATTTGCATAATAAACCCCATTGATTTTTTTCCCGATTTTTTACCTCGTTGCGCGACATCCTGACCTTCCTGTGGTCAAAGAGTCTGTTCTTCATTAAACGTGGCGGCTATGGGCCGCGCCGGTCACCAAAGATGTGACCGTACATGTCGCGATAACGAGCGTTGATCTGTTTATGTAGGGGTTCACATGCAGGGCACCAGAATTCGACTTTTGGTTGGCGGATTAATCCTTGCGGCATCCGGCTTTGGCGCGCACGCCGAGACACTCCAGCCCGATCCCGCGTGGCAGGAAGGCAAACTGGACAATGGTTTTAGCTGGCAGTTACTCACCACGCCACAACGTCCAAGCGATCGTATTGAATTACGTCTGATTGTTAACACCGGTTCACTGGTGGAGAGCGCTCAGCAAACCGGTTTCAGCCATCTGATACCGCGTCTGGCAATGGTGCACAACACCGCGCTGGATACCAATCAACAGCGTGCACTGTGGCAGCAAGCCATGGATCCGCAACGCCCGTTGCCGCCAGCGATCTCATCGTACGATTACACCCAATATAACCTGAGCTTGCCCAACAACCGCCCGGAGCTGCTGAAAGAAGCGCTGAACTGGCTGGCGGCGACCGCAGGGAAAATGACCATCAATGAGCAGGTGGTATCAACCGCGCTGACCGCGACCGATCCGATTGCCACCTGGCCGCCAAATACCCAGGATGTCTGGTGGCGCTATCGCCTGAAGGGTTCAGCGATGCTGGCGCACGATCCGGGCGAGCAGCCGCGTGCGCCGGTGGATATTGCACAGCTCAACAGCTTCTATCAGCAGTGGTACACGCCGGATGGCATGACCCTGTATGTGGTGGGCAACGTTGACAGCCGCAGCATGGCAGAACAAATCAACAAAACCTTCTCCGCGCTGAAGGGGAAACGGGTTGCGCCCGCAGCGCTGCCTACGCTCTCTCCTTTGCCACATCAGCCTGTCAACCTGGTGAATGGCGGGATGAGTCAGGATCGCCTGTCTCTGGTGTGGGATACGCCGTGGCAACCGATTCGTGACTCTCAGAACTTACAGCACTATTGGCAGAGCGATTTGGCGCGTGAAGCGCTGTTCTGGCATGTGCAACGCGCGCTGGCGGACAGCAAAGCACAGAGCGTGCAGGTGGGCTTTGATTGCCGCGTGCTTTACCAGCGTGCGCAGTGTTCCATCAACATGGACAGCCCGAACGCATCGCTGGCGCAGAACATGAACCAGGTGGCGAAAGAACTGGCGGCAGTACGTGATAAAGGGTTACCGCAGGATGAGTTTGATGCGCTGATGGCGCAGAAGCTGCTGGAACTGAATAAGCTGTTCGCCACCTATGCGCGCACAGATACCGATATCTTGATGGGGCAGCGTCTGCGCTCGCAGCAAAATGCGGTGGTGGATATCGCGCCGGAGCAGTATCAAAAGCTGCGTCAGGCGTTTCTCAGTGGGTTGACGCGTGACCAGCTGAATCAGGAATTGCGCCAGCAGCTGACGCAGGAACTGACGATGGTGCTAATTCAACCCCAAGGTGAAGCTGAGACCAACGTGAAGATGCTGCAGGACGACTGGGATAAAGTGATGAAGGTACCGGATGCGCCTGCGGTACCGGCGGCTTCTGATGAAGCTAAACCGGAAAGTAACGGCAGCGCGAGCGCGACCGACCCGGCTCAACCCTCGTCATGACGCAGGATTTATCATTCATGGCCGAGTCATAAAGTCTTATGATTCATGGCATATGAGATCGCCAAAAAAATTTGAGTAGCAGCACAAAAGTGCCTTGAGGCGCTTTTGAACATCACATCCATGCAGCCACGTCGCTGCGTTTCAGGGCATGAATTATCCCTGAAATAATTTGAGCCGCATTAAGGCGGCAAGTATGTTCATCGCCAGTCACTGACTTAAGCCAGTGACTGGGGTGACTGCATGCAGCCAGCGCCGCTGCGGTTCAAATTATGAAGGGAATTATGTCTTAGCGCGTAGCCATTCGGTGACCAGCATCGGCCAACTGGCGAGGGGCAGATCCGCGACGCCGCGAATGCCAAATCCATGGCCGCCTTTCTGATAAAAGTGAATTTCCACCGGCACCTTGTGCTCACGCAGGGCGCTGAAAAACACCATGCTGTTGTTTACCGAAACCGCGTCATCATCGCTAGCGTGAATCAGCAGCGTGGGCGGTGTCTGCGCATGTACGCGCGTTTCCATGGAATACGCATCAATCAACCTCTGATCCGGCCATGCGCCGAGCAGGCGAGTGCGCGAGCTTTCGTGTGCCAGACCGTCGCGCATGCTGATCACCGGGTAGAGTAGCACCATGGCATCTGGACGTGGCGAGAAGCTGTCGGCCTGATCCTGCACTGGATAAATTTTCTCACCAAAGCGCGTCCCCAGGCTGGCAGCCACGTGCCCACCCGCTGAGAAGCCCATCATCACAATGTATTTGCCGTTCATGCCGCGCTGCGCACGATCGCGCAACACGCGCACCGCACGTTGTGCATCGGCCAGTGGGGCATCGGGACCTTCGTGATGGCCATCGTAGGGCAGGCGATAAGTCATCACTGCCAGCGTATACCCCATCGATGTGAAGAACGTGGCGAGGGCACTGCCTTCACGGTCAATCAGCACTCGCTGATAGCCGCCGCCGGGCGCCACCAGCAGCGTAATGCCGTTGGAGGTTTCCGGGTGCCAGATTGCCATTTCAGGGCAACGCACGCCGGTCGCGGCGCGGTCATAGGGTTCGTACTCTTTGGCGAGATCGACGATTTGCGGTTGAGCGCGCGAATCACTCGCGCCTGGCGCATCACCGTGTGGCCAGATATTAATGATTTCTGTGTGCATAAATCAGTCCTGAGCGAGTCGTGTTGTCATTATTTTGTTCGCGGCCGGATTAACAGCGTCCTGCTGTTGTTGATTAAAACATGGTCTGTTTTCGCGCTGGCGTCCAGCCGAAAACCCACCATTTCTGCAGTTTCGGACTATGCCTGGCGGCCCGATTTCTGTCCGTAATCTATTGAATTTAAATTGATATGGTAAGGGTTGCTAAACTGGCGTAGGCGGATATGAGCCAAAGATGGATCGCTGGCGAGGTTAGTTAAAATTCACAGTGTAATCTCGGGATTTAAGGCAAATTATCCTGTGCATTGTGTAAGTCGTGATTATCAAATCAACAGCGGCAAAGTGAACGATTGGCGCCATGTATCGTGCCAACGGATATCCAGCGGCGCCAGGCGTCGTGCCTGAAATAGCGCCGTTGGGAAATGCTGAAAGGAGGGTTATTGCGGCATAGCGCTTAAAGGGATAATGGCTCCGCGATGCTGGATCACCGTGCTGGCGGTGAGATGACCGCGCGCGGCCGCATATTCTGCCCTCCCTCCGGCTAAACGTACGGCCAGATAACCGGCGCTGAAAGAGTCGCCTGCGGCCGTGGTGTCGATCACCTTCTCTTTTGCCAGCTTGATGGCGGGCACTTCACGCAGCGGCTCATCGCCTATCGCTACTAAACAGGAATCGGCACCGCGTTTGATGGCAATTTCCTGCACACCGGCTTCGCGCGTGCGTGCAATCACTGCGTCCAGCGGCTGTTCACCCCACAGCAGGTGCTCATCATCCAGCGTCAGGAAGGCGATATCGGTGTGATGCAGCATCTCGGCATAAGCCTGTTGCGCGCTGGATTTGTCTGCCCACAGACGTGGACGGTAATTGTTATCGAAAATGACCTTGCCACCGTTTTGGCGACAGGCGCTGAGTAGTGCCATCAGTTTCTCTCGGCTGGTGGCCGGCAGAATCGCCAGGCTTATACCGCTGAGATAGAGGTAATCGTAGTGGGCCAACTGGGCGCAAATCGCGTCAGACTCTGGGCCATCCAGCCAGAAGCGCGCAGCGGCATCATTGCGCCAATACCAGAAGGTGCGCTCGCCGTGTTCGTCGGTTTCAATGAAGTAGAGGCCCGGCATTTTATTGTCGAGGCGCTGAATGAGCTGGGTGTGAACCTGCTCCTGCTGCCAGGCAGCGATCATCTGGTCACTGAAACTGTCGGTGCCCAGCGCGGTGACATAGTCCACCCGCAACTGCTGGCTATCTGACTGGCGTGCCAGATAAACCGCCGTGTTTAGCGTGTCGCCGCCAAAACCACGTTTGATGTTCTCACCTTTTTCGGACAGCTCAATCATGCATTCGCCAATGATGGCAATGTTCTTCTGCGTCATGGTCTTCGGCCTGTAGTGAATTCTGCCCTCGAGTCTCGCGTCTGGTATGGCAGCTGTCAATGGTTTTTAAAACGATGTTTTAATTTAACTTAAGGTGCCTGCACCCACTTTCCACGGCGATTTAACGGACAAAGCGCCGCTTGTTTTGCCGATTAAGCCTGAAACGCGCTGATACACTCAACTGCTCGTGAGGTGGCTGAGACCAATAAAGTTATCGTGTTACTCGCCGATACTTGCCGCTGAGAAACAATTTGCAGGCACCCACCACCTACCAGGAAAAAACCATGGTGATGAACAATTTAAGTCATCGGCTGCCTATTTCAATTGAACTGGAGCAACAACAGGAAACGCGTTTCTTCTGGCAGCAGTGCCAACGATTCTATACTTTCCAGCCGATTTACCAGGTCTCCGGCCGTTTACTGGCTATTGAATTACTGACTGCGGTGACACACCCCTCCGCACCAGAGAAAAGGTTGTCGCCCGAAACCTATTTTGATGCGCTGACTATCGCGCAGCGCCTTGATGTCGTCGAGGAACAGCTTGAGCTGTTATTACAGTGGTCACACTTTTTCAGTCAGCGTCAGCTGGTGGCCTCGGTGAATATTGATGGTCCGACGCTGTTAGCCATTGAGCAGCATGACGATATCCGCCAGTTGATTACGCAACTCCCCTGGGTGCGATTTGAACTCACGGAGCACCACGCATTGCCGCAGGAAGAGATGGTGGCGAAGATGCCTGAACTGGGCCCGCTGTGGCTCGATGACTTTGGATCAGGCATGGCAAACTTCTCTGCGCTGACTGAGCTGCGCTATGACTACATTAAACTGTCGCGCGAACTGTTCATGCTGCTGCGCTCTACCGATGAAGGCCGCTCGCTGTTCTCCATGCTACTGGCGTTGATCAATCGCTATTGCAACGGCGTTATTGTTGAAGGCGTGGAGACCGAAGAGGAGTGGCAGCAGGTACGCAATTCACCTGCAATGGCGGCACAAGGCTATTTCTTCTCGCGGCCTGTTCCCTTCAGCACGCTGGAATCCCTGGCGCTCGAGCTTCCCTGATCCCGATCCGCAACGTCTCGACTACAGTTATGTGAGACGTTGAGGGCAAGGAGGAAGCAGAATGTCACGTACGGGAAAAGTCCTGAGTTGGGTTTTCGGGATTTTATTGTTGTTGGTTGTGGTGGTGGTGGTGATTATCGCCACGTTTGACTGGAACCGCCTGAAGCCAACCATCAACCAAAAAGTCTCCACTGAGTTAAACCGGCCTTTCGCCATTCGGGGTGATCTGGGTGTTGCCTGGGTGCGCAATCGCGAAGAACCCGGTTGGCGCAGTTGGGTGCCGTGGCCGCAGGTGCATGCTGATGACATTATGCTGGGCAATCCGCCGAATATTCCCGATGTCACCATGGTGCATTTGCAGCGCGTTGAAGCTACGCTTGCGCCGCTGGCGCTCCTGCATAAACAGGTTTATTTGCCGTGGATTAAAATGCAGCTGCCCGATGCGCGGCTGGTGCAGACGGCGGATAAAAAGAATAACTGGACCTTCAACTTAGCCAGCAGCGAGAACAGCGATGCCAATGCGCCGCCTTCTGCCTGGTCTTTCCGCCTCGATAATATTCTGTTCGACAAAGGTCAGATTCGCTATCGCGATGCCATCAATAAAGCCGATGTGACCGTCACCCTTAATCCACTGGGCAAACCGGTGCCTTACGCGCAGGTAGCGGGCGGTAACGACCAGCAGAAAGGCGCGGGCGATTTTGTCTTTGGCTGGCAGGCGGAGGGGACATACAACGATCAGAAACTGACTGGCGACGGCAAGATCGGCGGCATGCTCTCGTTGCGCAGCAAAACCACACCGTTCCCACTGCAGGTGGATGTGCGCAACGGCACCACGCGCGTGCGCGTTGACGGGACGTTGCAGGATCCTTTAAATCTCGGCGGGCTGGATGTGCGTCTGCGCTTTGCTGGCGATACGCTGGCGAATCTGTACGGTTTAACCGGCGTGCTGCTGCCTGATACGCCGCCGTACGAAACTGACGGCCATTTGATCGCGCGCTTCAATGAAGAGAAAGGGCCGCTGTTCCGTTACGAAAACTTCAATGGGCATATTGGCGATAGCGATATTCACGGCTCGCTGGCTTATCACCAGGTGAAACCGCGCCCAACGTTGACCGGAGAATTAACCTCGAACCAGTTGCGCATGGCGGATTTAGGCCCGCTGATTGGCGTAAATTCGGGCAAGGGCAGTGAGAAAACCCAGCAGGCTAAAGCCCAGCGTGGTGACGCTTCGACGCAACCGGCCGATCGCGTTCTGCCACATGACAAGTTTGATACCAAAAGCTGGGACGTGATGGATGCGGATGTGAAATTCAGCGGAAAACGCATCGAACACAGCAGCAAGCTGCCGCTTAGCGACCTTTATACCCATCTGCAGTTGAAAAACGGTGACCTGCTGCTCGATCCGCTGCGCTTCGGCATGGCGGGCGGTAGTATCAACTCCACCATTCATCTGGAAGGGGATAAAAGCCCGATGCGCGGTCGCGCGGATTTGCATGCGCGTAAGCTGCAACTGCGTCAGCTGTTCCCGAATGTCACGGCGATGCAGCGTAGCCTGGGTCAGTTAAACGGCGATGCCAGCCTGAGCGGTACCGGCAACTCGGTGGCGGATATTCTGGGGACCAGCAACGGCGAGCTGAAACTGCTGATGAATGACGGATTGATCAGCCGTAGTCTGATGGAAATTGCCGGCCTGAATGTCGGTAACTATGTGGTCGGCAAACTGTTTGGCGATGATGAGGTGCGCATCAACTGTGCCGCCACCGATCTCAATATCCGTCAGGGTCTCGCCACGCCGAAAGTGTTTGTGCTGGATACGGAGAATGCGGTGATTAATGTCACCGGCAACGTTAACTTTGCCAATGAAAGGCTGGACTTATCCATTAATCCAGAGAGCAAAGGCATTCGTATCATCACCTTGCGATCGCCACTGTATGTGCGTGGCACCTTCAAAAATCCGGATGCGGGAGTGAAAGCCGGGCCGCTGATCGCACGTGGCGCTGCTGCGGTGGCGCTGGGCGCAGTAGTGGCGCCGGCCGCCGCACTGCTGGCACTGATTTCACCCAGTGATACAGATGCCAACCAGTGCAGCAACGTGTTGCAGCAGATGAAAAGTAAAAAGTGATCAGTTGCGCCACAGTACTTTGATGATGTGATAACCAAAGGCGGTTTTCACCGGCCCATAAGGTTGCAATAGCGGGCAGGAGAACACCGCCTTATCAAAGGCGGGCACCATCTGGCCTTTACGGAATTCACCCAGATCGCCGCCGTTACGTCCCGATGGACAGGTGGAGTGTTTTTTTGCCAGCTGCTGGAAGTTTGCGCCCTTTTCCAGCTGGGCCAGCAGGGATTTGGCCTGCGCTTCATCCTTGACGAGGATGTGCAAAGCTGCCGCGGTTTTCGCCATGTTGGTGTCTCTGTATGTATGTATAATGTTCGGCGCATTATATCCCCGTCCTACTTCAAATTGCAGGTGCGTTGGCTGCGTATGCTTGATACGGTGACTGATTGAGTCAGTTTCCGGGAGTCGCTCACCTGTCCATATTCCTGCCATGCGAAATCGTCAGGGGATCTCCTTTTCATTAGTTGAGTGATATTCCGTTATGCGTTTAAACCCCGGCCAACAACGTGCTGTCGAATTTGTCACCGGTCCCTGCCTGGTGCTGGCCGGTGCAGGCTCGGGTAAGACCCGCGTCATCACCAATAAAATCGCCCACTTGATCCGCGAGTGTGGCTATCAGGCGCGCCATATCGCCGCGGTGACCTTCACCAATAAAGCCTCGCGTGAGATGAAGGAGCGTGTCGCGCAAACCCTCGGGCGCAAAGAGGCGCGCGGCCTGATGATCTCCACCTTCCATACGTTGGGACTGGAGATCATCAAACGTGAATACAAAGCGTTGGGCATGAAAGCGAGCTTCTCGCTATTCGACGATCAAGATCAGCTGGCGCTGTTGAAAGACCTCACTAAACAGTGGCTGGAGGAAGACAAAACGCTGTTGCAGCAGCTGATTTCCACTATCTCCAACTGGAAGAATGATCTGGTCGATCCGCAGGGTGCGGCTGGCCTGGCTAAATCCCAGCGCGACCAGATTTTTGCCCACTGCTATCAGCTGTACGACCAGCATCTGAAATCCTGCAACGTACTGGATTTCGACGATTTGATTGCGCTGCCGACGCTGTTGCTGCAACGCAATCAGGAAGTGCGCGAGCGCTGGCAGCAGCGTATTCGCTATTTATTGGTGGATGAGTATCAGGATACCAACACCAGCCAGTATGAGCTGGTGAAACTGCTGGTGGGCGCGCGGGCGCGTTTCACCGTGGTCGGTGATGATGACCAGTCAATTTACTCCTGGCGTGGCGCACGACCGCAAAACCTGGTGCTGCTGAAAGAGGATTTCCCGACGCTGGAAGTGGTGAAACTGGAGCAGAACTATCGCTCAACTCAGCGCATTCTGAAGTCAGCTAACATCCTGATTGCCAATAATCCGCATGTGTTTGAGAAGCGCCTGTTCTCCGAGCTGGGTGAGGGCAGCGAGCTGAAGGTGCTGAGTGCCAACAATGAAGATCATGAGGCCGAAAGGGTCGCCGGTGAGTTGATTGCTCATCACTTCGTTAATAAAACCGCCTATAAAGATTATGCAATTCTCTATCGCGGCAACCATCAGTCACGCGTCTTTGAAAAGCAGCTGATGCAGAACCGTATTCCTTATCGCATCTCTGGTGGCACCTCGTTCTTCTCGCGGCCGGAAATTAAAGATTTGCTGGCTTATCTGCGTGTACTGACCAATCAGGAAGACGACAGCGCTTTCCTGCGTATCGTTAACACGCCGCGTCGTGAAATTGGCCCCGCCACGCTGCAAAAGCTGGGTGAATGGGCCAACCTGCGCAATAAAAGTCTGTTCAATGCCAGCTTCGATATGGGGCTGGAACAGACGCTGAGCGGGCGCGGTCTGGAGCATCTGCAGCGCTTTACCCAATGGCTTAACGAGATTATTCAACTGACGGAGCGCGAGCCAGTGAATGCGGTACGCGATCTGATTCGCGGTGTCGATTATGAAAGCTGGTTGTTTGAGACCTCGCCCAGCCCCAAAGCCGCTGAGATGCGCATGAAAAACGTCAATACGCTGTTCCAGTGGATGACGGAGATGCTGGAGGGCGATGAGCTGAATGAGCCGATGACGTTGGCGCAGGTGGTGACGCGCTTTACGCTGCGCGACATGATGGAACGCGGCGAGAGCGATGAGGAGAGCGATCAGGTGCAGCTGATGACCTTGCACGCCTCCAAAGGGTTGGAGTTCCCGTATGTTTATCTGGTCGGTATGGAAGAGGGGTTGTTACCGCATCAGAGCAGCATTGATGAGAACAACATCGAAGAGGAACGCCGTCTGGCCTATGTGGGCATTACCCGCGCGCAAAAAGAGCTGACCTTTACCCTGTGCCGTGAACGTCGTCAGTATGGCGAACTGGTGCGTCCGGAACCGAGCCGCTTCCTGATGGAGCTGCCGCAGGATGATGTGGTGTGGGAACGCGAGAAAAAAGTGATCAGCGCCGAGGAGCGGGTGAAAACCGGGCAGACGCGCGTCGCGGGTTTACGTGCGATGCTGGAGAATGCGAAGAAGGGGTAAATCCCCCGCCGTTCGTTCAGGCCAGGCCTGTAGCGAGAACCGTTGCGAGCGTAGCGGAGGCAAGACGAAAAGTTCCCGGCAAAGCGGAGTTCACATGCCGTCAATGAGCATTTAACGGGAGCTTTTCAACGCAGCATCAGCAAGCGCAGCAGGTTTAATTAAGAGATAGTCAGCAACCAGTGCACATAAGACTGGTAATGACTCTCTTGTTCCAGCAACTCGGCACGCAGCGGATGCGCATCCAGCCAGCCAGCAGGGAGTGTCAGGTGCAGCGCATCATCATCCGCCTGTAAACGAACCGCAGGCAGCGTGTCATCGCGACGACGGCTGGAGAAAATAATCGCCAGACGCAGTAAACGGCTTAAGCGTTCCGCCATACGTGGTGGCACAGCGTTCTGCTGCGTCAGTAAAGCGAGATCGATACTGCCACTCTGATTCTGCAGCAGGCAGGCGAGCATTTTTTTTTGTGCGGGCGTAAAACCAGGAAGATCGAGATGGCGAATCAGGTAAGCGGCGTGCTGGGGTGCCTGGCGGAAATCGACGCTCAGGCCTATTTCGTGAATTGAACAGGCGCTCAGCAGCAGATCGCGACATCGGTTATCCAGCTTCCAGGCAGTGCTCACCTGGCGGAAAAAGCTTTCAGCCAGCTGACGCACGCGGCTTGCCTGCTCCACATCGATAGAGAAGCGGCGCTGGACGTTTTGCAACGTGCGGCTACGAATGTCGCGGTCAATCGGCAGATGCAGCATGCCGTACACCAACCCCTCACGCAGTGCGCCACCGGCCAGCGTCATGCTGTCGATGCTTAGTTCATGGAAGATAGCGATCAGAATCGACAGGCCGCTCGGAAATACCAGCGCGCGCTCGAGTGTCAATCCTTCGATTTCCAGCTCTTCCAGCTTGCCGCACTGAATCGCACGCTGTTTTAGCTGCTGCAGCTTGCTCAGGGTGATGCGTTCATCCATGCCCTGCGCAACCATAATTTCCTGCAGTGCCTGCACGGTGCCAGAAGCACCGACGCAGATCTGCCAGCCTTTTTCGCGCAGTGCCGCCGCGACCGGACGAATCATGTCACGGGCCGCTAATTCAGCCTGCTCGAAATTCTCTTTCGCCAGGTGACGATCGCCAAAGTAGCGTTCCAGCCAGGTGACGCAGCCCATCGACAAACTAAACAACGTGGTCGCGTGCGAACCCTCGCCGGTGACCAGCTCGGTGCTGCCGCCGCCGATATCCACCACCAGGCGCTGATCAGAGCCTCCGGTAGTGTGGGCAACACCTTGATAAATCAGGCGTGCTTCTTCCTCGCCGCTGATGACATTCACCGGGCAGCCAAGGATTTCTTCGGCGTGAGTCAGGAAGTCCTGGGCATTTTCAGCAATACGCAGCGTAGCCGTGGCGACCACGCGGATTTGCTCGGGAGGAATATCTTGCAGCTGTTCAGAGAAGAGTTTCAGACATTGCCAGCCACGCTGCATCGCCTCGGCGGAGAGGTGATTGGCTTTGTCCAGACCGGCAGCCAGACGTACCTTACGCTTTATACGCGCAATGGTCTGAATACTGCCGGACACTTCGCGCACCACCAACATATGAAAGCTGTTAGAGCCTAAATCAATCGCAGCATAAAGTGACGATGCGCTCAGCATGGTGTGCTTAACTCGAACGTTTACGGTTGTTATTGCGCGGCGCGCCGCTACGACGGTTGCTGTTGTTCCCGCCACGGCGTGGGCCGTTTCCAGAACGGCTGCGCTGCAGACGTTTCGGCGGAGGCAGCTCACTCATCAGTGCTTCACTGCTGTACTTACTCACCGGAATACCGTGACCAATGTACTCTTCAATCGCTGGCAGGTTCAGTGCGTACTCTTCGCACGCCAGGCTGATGGAGTGTCCGCTGGCACCCGCGCGGCCGGTACGACCGATGCGATGCACGTAGTCTTCACGGTCGTCAGGCAGATCGTAGTTGAACACGTGGGTCACTGCAGGAATGTGCAGACCTCGCGCCGCAACGTCAGTCGCGACCAGAATATCCACATCACCTTTGGTAAAATCATCCAGAATACGCAGACGTTTTTTCTGTGCCACATCGCCCGTCAGCAGACCTACACGATGACCGTCCGCGGCCAGATGGCCCCAGATATCTTCACAGCGGTGTTTGGTGTTGGCGAAGATGATGGCGCGGTCGGGCCACTCTTCTTCGATCAAGGTTTGCAGCAGACGCATCTTCTCTTCATTCGAAGGGTAGAAAAGTTCTTCTTTGATGCGGTGGCCGGTTTTCTGCTCCGGTTCCACTTCCACGTATTCAGCGTTGTTCATATGTTCGAACGCCAGTTCACGTACGCGGTAAGAGAGGGTCGCCGAGAACAACATGCTCAGACGCTGGGTGGCCGGCGGCATGCGGCGGAACAACCAACGGATATCTTTAATAAAGCCAAGATCGAACATGCGATCGGCTTCATCCAGAACCACGACCTGAATGGCGCCGAGGTTGATGTGATTTTGTTTCGCATAGTCGATGAGGCGACCGGTGGTGCCCACCAGGATATCGACGCCATCGGCCAACACTTTCAGCTGTTTGTCGTAGCCGTCACCGCCATAAGCCAGACCCAGTTTCAGACCCGTGACTTTCGACAGTGGCTCTGCATCGGCATGGATCTGCACAGCAAGTTCACGCGTAGGGGCCATGATCAGCGCACGTGGCTGATTAATCTGGCGGCCTTCAGCGGCTGGATGAGAAAGAAGATGATGAAACGTTGACGTCAGGAACGCCATCGTTTTGCCGGTACCGGTTTGCGCCTGACCCGCAACATCACGCCCTGAAAGCGCAAAAGGCAGTGCCAACGCCTGAATAGGCGTGCAGTTAGAAAAGCCTTTGGTATCAAGGGCTTCAACCACCTGTGGGTGCAGGGCGAAGTCGGAAAACTTCTGTTCAGTTAAGTGTGTTTTGCTCATAGTGTGGTAGAATATCAGCTTACTAGCGCTTTACGAAAGCGTATCCGATGAAATAAAGTCAACCTACGTTGGTATATTTTACGCCAATTCGCCAGGCACAATCTTTGGAGTTAAACATGAGCAGCGATAAAATCGTTCACTTGACCGATGACAGTTTCGACACTGACGTGCTGAAAGCCGACGGTGTCACTCTGGTAGATTTCTGGGCTGAATGGTGTGGTCCTTGCAAAATGATCGCCCCAATTCTCGACGAAGTCGCAGAAGAGTACGACGGTAAGCTTACCATCGCCAAATTGAACATTGATGACAACCCGGGCACTGCGCCTAAATATGGCATTCGTGGTATCCCGACACTGCTGCTGTTCAAGAACGGTGAAGTGGCTGCGACCAAAGTAGGCGCCTTGTCTAAAGGCCAGCTGAAAGAGTTCCTGAACGCTAACCTGGCCTAAGCCCGGCGCGGTGTTGTTCCGCAGTGGTGAATTTTTTCGCCACTGCTGGACGTCTCCCTTCAGGCGTGTTAAGTTGACCTCACTGCATTACGCACTTACCTTGTAGTTTGCATCTAAAGTTTTCCCTTGTCAGACCCTGCTCGCATTGAACGTTATCGTGGTTTGGCAATCTGATGACTAGCACATTCGGCATCACCTTTCGACCATCTCTTCGTTTCCTATCGCCACATCAGACGATAATCGTCGAGCAGAGTTGAAAAAGAGCCATTAACGGCATGGAATTTTTGCCATACCACCCACGACAATCATTTCGAGAATTACCCCGAGTTTAAGAACCCTCACTATGAATCTTACCGAATTAAAGAACACGCCGGTTTCTGAGCTGATTACCCTCGGCGAAAATATGGGTCTGGAAAACCAGGCACGTATGCGTAAACAGGATATTATTTTCTCTATCCTTAAACAGCATGCGAAAAGTGGCGAAGACATCTTTGGTGATGGTGTGCTGGAGATATTGCAGGACGGATTTGGTTTCCTCCGCTCTGGAGACAGCTCCTACCTCGCCGGTCCCGATGATATCTACGTTTCTCCCAGCCAAATCCGCCGCTTCAACCTCCGCACTGGTGACACCATTTCTGGTAAAATTCGCCCGCCAAAAGAGGGTGAACGTTACTTTGCGCTGTTGAAAGTTAACGAAGTTAACTACGACAAGCCGGAAAACGCGCGTAATAAGATTCTGTTCGAAAACCTCACGCCACTGCACGCAAACAATCGTCTGCGTATGGAGCGCGGTAATGGCTCAACCGAAGATTTGACCGCTCGCGTACTGGATCTGGCATCGCCGATCGGTCGCGGTCAGCGTGGTCTGATCGTGGCACCACCGAAAGCCGGTAAAACCATGCTGCTGCAGAACATCGCACAGAGCATTGCGTACAACTATCCGGATTGCGTGCTGATGGTGCTGCTGATTGACGAGCGTCCGGAAGAAGTGACCGAGATGCAGCGTCTGGTGAAAGGCGAAGTCATCGCATCCACCTTCGACGAACCGGCTTCACGCCACGTTCAGGTCGCTGAGATGGTGATCGAGAAGGCTAAGCGCCTGGTCGAGCACAAGAAAGACGTTATTATTCTGCTTGACTCCATCACCCGTCTGGCGCGTGCTTACAACACCGTGGTACCGGCTTCCGGTAAAGTATTGACCGGTGGTGTGGACGCCAACGCCCTGCATCGTCCGAAGCGTTTCTTCGGTGCAGCACGTAACGTGGAAGAGGGCGGCAGCCTGACCATCATCGCGACTGCGCTGGTTGATACCGGTTCGAAGATGGACGAAGTGATTTACGAAGAATTTAAAGGTACAGGTAACATGGAACTGCACCTGTCGCGTAAAATTGCTGAAAAACGTGTCTTCCCAGCGATTGATTACAACCGCTCCGGTACCCGTAAAGAAGAACTCCTCACCACGCAGGAAGAGCTGCAGAAAATGTGGATCCTGCGCAAAATCATCCATCCAATGGGTGAAATTGACGCGATGGAGTTCCTCATCAATAAACTGGCGATGACCAAAACCAACGACGAATTCTTCGATATGATGAAGCGTTCGTAAGTTGGCGATATTGAATCGCTAAGCGAAGCGATTCGGTCGCACAATTTGCCAGGATTTATTGCTAACGCCACGTCTTAACGTGGCGTTTTTCATTTATGGGCATTAGGATTAGCCCAGTCAGGAAGAAATATAATGATTGTGCCAGAAAGGTGCTGGTTTTTTCAGCAATCAGACTTTTCTCAGGCAGAATTCGGACAAAGGATATACGGCAATGGCAAGAATCTTGCTTATTGTTGTCGATGATTTTAGCTGAGAGCGTTAACGTGAATTTACTCACTATGAGTACTGAGCTTGGTTTTGTTTTTCTGTTTACTTTAGTGTTCCTATTTTTTGCCCGTAAAGCCGCTAAAAAAATTGGGCTGGTAGACACACCTAATTCAAGAAAACGACACCATGGCGCCATTCCGTTAGTGGGTGGGATCTCCGTTTATGCGGGGATTTGCTTTGCTTTCGCTATTTCAGATTATTATTTACCCCATGCGGCACTCTATTTAAGTTGCGCAGGGGTGCTGGTGCTGGTGGGTGCACTGGACGATCGGTTCGATATCAGCGTTAAAATCCGCGCATTAGTACAAGCGGCGGTGGCCATCGTGATGATGGTCGGCTCAAAACTGTATCTGCTGAGCCTCGGATTTATCATTGGTCCGGTGGAATTGGTTGTTGGACCATTTGGCTATGTACTTACACTGTTCGCCGTTTGGGCGGCCATTAACGCCTTTAACATGGTGGATGGCATTGATGGCTTACTGGGTGGGCTGGCCAGTGTGACCTTTGCCGCCATGGGCATCATCCTCTTTTTCGACGGGCAAACCAGTCTTGCGATGTGGTGTTTCGCCATGATCGCCGCCACCATCCCCTATATTTTGCTCAATCTGGGTCTGATTGGTCGCCGCTACAAAGTGTTTATGGGCGACGCCGGCAGCACCATGATTGGCTTCACCATTATCTGGATCCTGCTGGAAACCACCCAGGGTCTGAGCCATCCGATTACGCCGGTCACGGCACTGTGGCTGATCGCCATTCCGCTGATGGACATGGTGGCGATTATGTATCGCCGCCTGCGTAAGGGGATGAGTCCGTTTTCAGCTGACCGCCAGCACATTCACCATTTGATCATGCGTGCCGGTTTCACTTCGCGTCAGGCCTTTGTGCTGATTACCGTGGCTGCAGCGCTGTTGGCCGGTATTGGTGTTCTGGGCGAATACCTTGCCTTCATCCCCGAGTGGGTGATGCTGGTGCTGTTCCTGATGGCCTTTTTCCTTTACGGCTATTGCCTGAAACACGCCTGGCGTGTGGCGCGCAAAATCCGTCGTATTAAACGCCGCTGGCAAAGCAGTGGCGAAGATAAAAAATAAATTACCCCGATCAGTACCCCGATAAGGACTTTTGTTATGACCTCTGTCGTTGTGGAGAACGAACTGGATGTGCGCGGCCTTGGCTGCACGCTGTGGCGCGGTAAGCGCTGGATCATCGGCTTTGCGCTGCTGTTTGCCTTACTGGCGTGGCTCGCCTCGATGCTGATGAAACAGGCATGGAGCACCACCGCCGTTACCGATCGTCCAACGGTTAACATGCTGGGTGACTTCTTCGTGCAGCAGCAATTCCTGAATAATCTTGATGTGCGTAACAACACGCTCAATCTCAACACGCCCGCACCCACCGTGATGGATGAGGTCTATCAGGAATTCACTATGCAGTTGGCCTCCTGGGACACGCGCCGTGATTTCTGGCAGCAGACCGATTACTTTAAAAGCCGCAAAAGTGGCAACGCGCATAAAGATGCCGCACTGCTGGATGATTTGATTACCAATATCCAGTTCACACCAGCGGATGCGGCGCATAACACGCTGGATAACATTAAGCTGATTGCCGAAACCGCTGGCGACGCGAATAACCTGCTGCGCCAATATATCGCCTATGCCAGCGAACGCGCGGCGCGCCATTTGAATGCGGAATTGAAGGGGGCATGGCAGGCGCGCAGCGCGCAGCTGCAAGCGCAGGTTACCCGTCAGCAGGAAGTGGCACAGGCGGTGTTTGATCGCCAGCGCCAACGTATTGAACAGGCCTTAAAGGTTGCTAGTCAGCAGGGCATCAAAGAAAACCGTGCACCGGCCATTGGCGAAGCGCTGCCTGACAGCGATCGCTTCCTGCTCGGGCAGCAAATGCTGCAGGCTCAGCTCGATACATTGCAGGCCAGCGGGCCCGCTTACGATTTGAGCTATGATCAGAATAGAGCGATGCTGGGCACGTTGCAGGCAGGCGCGCAGTTGGATAAGCCCTTCCAGACTTACCGCTATCTGCGTACGCCTGAAGAGCCGGTGTCGCGCGACAGTCCGCGCCGAGTGTTTATGATGATCATGTGGGGCGTCATTGGCGCGCTGGTGGGTGCAGGTGTGGCGCTGGTGCGCCGTCCTCGTCCAACGTCACCAACGAGCCATTAAGAGAAGCCACGTGAAAGTTCTGACCGTATTTGGCACGCGTCCTGAGGCGATCAAAATGGCCCCGCTGGTGCAAGCACTGGCGCAGGACCCGGCGTTTGAATCGCGCTTATGCGTGACCGCGCAGCATCGTGAAATGCTCGATCAGGTGCTGCGGCTGTTCAAGCTGCAGCCCGATTACGATCTCAATATCATGCGCCCGGAACAGGGGCTGACGGAGATCACCAGCCGCATTTTGCAGGGGATGAAAACGGTGCTCGCCGATTTTCAGCCCGATGTGGTGCTGGTGCACGGTGATACCACCACCACTTTTGCTGCTAGCTTAGCCGCTTTTTATCATCAGATTCCGGTGGGGCACGTCGAAGCAGGATTGCGCACCGGCAACCTGATGTCGCCTTGGCCGGAAGAGGCTAACCGCACCTTAACCGGTCATCTGGCGAGCTACCATTTCACCCCAACCGAGAGTTCGCGGCAGAATCTGCTGCGTGAAAATTTGCCGGATGACTGTATCGTAGTTACCGGCAATACGGTGATTGATGCGCTGCTATGGGTGCGCGATCGGGTGCTGGATGATGGCGATCTGAATGCACGTCTTGCAGCACGTTATCCGTTCCTTGATGCGGATAAAAAACTGATTCTGGTCACCGGCCATCGCCGTGAAAGCTTTGGCGGCGGTTTTGAACGCATTTGCAGCGCGCTGGCGCAGATTGCACGTCAGCATCCGCAGGCGCAAATCGTCTATCCGGTGCACCTCAATCCCAACGTCAGTGAGCCAGTAAATCGTATCCTGAGTGGGATCGACAATATCATTTTGATTGAGCCACAGGAGTATTTGCCGTTTGTCTGGCTGATGAACCGTTCCTGGCTGATCCTCACCGATTCCGGTGGTATTCAGGAAGAAGCGCCATCGTTGGGCAAACCTGTTCTGGTCATGCGTGATACGACTGAGCGTCCGGAAGCGGTGGATGCGGGCACAGTAAAACTGGTCGGTACCGATATCAACCGGATTGTCGAAGAAGTCAGCCTGCTGCTGCAGGACGAGGAAGCCTGGCAGAGGATGAGTCGCGCGCACAATCCGTATGGCGATGGACAAGCCTGCTCGCGCATCCTGCAGGCACTGAAACAACACAGAGTATAATTATGCGTTTTGAAACCATTTCCGTTATCGGAC
The DNA here is from genome assembly GCF_037153115.1 of Pantoea sp. USMM079. Classification (NCBI taxonomy): domain Bacteria; kingdom Pseudomonadati; phylum Pseudomonadota; class Gammaproteobacteria; order Enterobacterales; family Erwiniaceae; genus Pantoea; species Pantoea sp. USMM079. Next base: position 62,559 of record NZ_JBBCKX010000008.1, on the reverse strand, counting down.
TGGGCTACATTGGGCTGCCAACGGCGGCCGTTTTTGCCTCAAAGGGAAAAAAAGTGATCGGCGTGGATATCAATGTCCGCGCGGTCGAGACCATTAATCGCGGCGACATTCACATTGTCGAGCCGGAGTTAGGTGACGTGGTGCGTGAAGCCGTGCAGGCAGGTTTTCTGCGAGCTACCACGCAAGCCGAAGCTGCGGATGCCTTCTTAATCGCCGTACCTACGCCGTTTATCGCCGGTCATCAGCCGGACCTGAGCTATGTACAGGCAGCCGCGTTGTCGATTGCACCGGTGCTGAAAACGGGCGATTTAGTGATCCTCGAATCGACCTCACCGGTTGGCGCGACCGAACAGATGGCCGCCTGGCTGGCAGAGGCACGTCCTGACCTGCGTTTCCCGCAGCACGGTGATAACTGTGACGTGTTTATCGCTTACTGCCCGGAGCGCGTGCTGCCCGGCAAAGTGATGGTAGAGCTGCTGGAAAATGACCGTGTGATTGGCGGCATGACGCCTGCGTGCTCAGCACGGGCCAGCGAACTGTATCGCATCTTCCTGCGCGGCGAATGTGTGGAAACCAACGCGCGTACTGCCGAGATGTGCAAACTCACGGAGAACAGCTTCCGCGATGTGAATATTGCGTTTGCCAATGAGCTATCGCTGATTTGTGCGGAACAGAAGATCAACGTGTGGGAGTTGATTGCGCTGGCGAACCGCCATCCACGCGTCAACATTCTGCAGCCCGGACCAGGTGTTGGTGGCCACTGTATCGCTGTCGATCCCTGGTTTATCGTGGCGCAAAATCCGGAACTGGCGCGTCTGATTCGTACCGCGCGTGAAGTGAATGATGCGAAACCGACGTGGGTGTTGGATCAGGTCAAACAGCAGTTGGCGGATTGCCTGACTGCCAGCGGCAAACGTGCTTCTGAGGTGACGATTGCCTGCTTCGGTCTGGCGTTTAAACCGAACATCGATGATTTGCGTGAAAGCCCGGCAATGACAGTGGCGCACCTGATTGCCGAGTGGCACAGCGGCAGCACGCTGGTGGTTGAACCGCATGTGGCAGAAATCCCTGCGCAACTGGCCCACGAAGCGGCTCTGGTTTCCACCCAGGATGCATTGCAGCAAGCAGATATCATCGTGATGCTGGTTGATCACGCGCAGTTCCGCGCTATCGATGCCAGCGAGATCACGCAGCAGTGGATTATCGATACCAAAGGTGTCTGGCGATGAAACAGTTCCTGGTGACAGGTGGCGCAGGCTTTATTGGTTCCGCACTGGTGCGATTTCTGATTGAGCAAACCGACCATCAGGTGGTGGTGGTGGATAAACTCAGCTACGCAGGCAACTTAGCCTCTCTGGCTCCAATACAGAATGATGCGCGCTATGCCTTTGAGCAGGTGGATATTTGCGACCGAGCCGAACTGGATCGTGTCATGGCCCAATATCAACCGGATTGCATTATGCATCTGGCCGCAGAAAGCCATGTGGATCGCTCGATTGATGGCCCGATTGCCTTCATCGAAACCAATATCGTGGGCACCTATCAGTTACTGGAAGCCGCACGCCATTACTGGAATGGTATGGCGGATGAGCGTAAAAAAGGCTTTATCTTCCATCACATTTCCACTGACGAAGTGTTTGGCGATTTGCATGGCAGCGATGATTTCTTTACCGAAACCACGCCGTATGCGCCCAGCAGCCCTTATTCAGCGACGAAAGCCAGCAGCGATCATTTGGTTCGCGCCTGGTTACGCACTTACGGCTTGCCGATCATCGTCACCAACTGTTCGAACAATTATGGCCCTTATCACTTTCCTGAAAAATTGATTCCACTGACTATCATCAATGCGTTGGCGGGTAAGCCTTTGCCGGTGTATGGCAACGGCAGCCAGATTCGCGATTGGCTGTATGTAGAGGATCATGCGCGAGCACTCTACAGTGTGGTGAGCAGCGGCAAAGTGGGTGAAACCTATAATATTGGTGGTCACAACGAACGCCGTAATATTGAGGTGGTGGAAACCCTGTGCGATCTGCTGGACGAACTGGCACCGCAGCAGCGCGCCACGCATCTGACGCGCTATCGAGATCTGATCACTTTTGTCACCGATCGTCCCGGTCACGATCTGCGTTACGCCATCGACGCCAGCAAAATTGCGCGTGAGTTAGGCTGGACGCCGCAAGAAACCTTCGAAAGTGGCATTCGCAAAACCGTGCAGTGGTATTTGGCAAACCCACAGTGGTGGCAGGCGATTCTCAACGGTAGCTATCGTGGCGAGCGGTTGGGTTTAACCACGCCGCGCTGAGGCGCAATACAGGAGCAGCAACGATGAAAGGTATCATCCTGGCGGGCGGTTCGGGTACGCGTTTGCACCCTATTACTCGCGCTATCTCAAAGCAGCTACTGCCGGTTTACGACAAACCGATGATCTACTATCCGCTGTCGGTGCTGATGCTGGCGGGGATCCGCGAGGTCCTGATTATCACCACGCCGGAAGATCGCGCGCACTTCGAGCGTTTGCTCGGTGATGGCAGCGAGTTCGGCCTGCAGCTAGAGTATGCTGAGCAACCCAGCCCCGATGGTCTGGCGCAGGCGTTTATCATTGGTGAGTCCTTCATTGGCAATGACAGCTGCTGTCTGGTGCTGGGCGACAACCTCTATTTTGGCCAGGGCTTCAGTCCGAAACTGAAAAAAGTGGCTGCGCGCAGTAGCGGTGCGACGGTGTTTGCCTATCAGGTGATGGATCCCGAGCGGTTTGGTGTGGTGGAATTTGATGACGACTTCAATGCGCTTTCCATCGAGGAGAAGCCGCAGCAACCCAAATCACGTTGGGCGGTAACCGGCCTCTACTTCTACGACAATCGCGTGGTGGAGTTTGCCAAACAGGTGCAGCCTTCTGCACGGGGCGAGCTGGAAATCACCGCGATTAACCAGATGTATCTTGAGCAGGGTGAACTCTCTGTCGAGTTGCTGGGACGAGGTTTTGCCTGGCTGGATACCGGTACACACGACAGTCTGATTGAAGCGAGTATGTTTGTTCAGACCGTGGAGAAACGTCAGGGCTTTAAAATTGCCTGCCTGGAAGAGATTGCGTGGCGCAATGGTTGGCTAAGTGACGAACAGTTGCTGGCGGCGGCGCAAGCGTTGACCAAAACCGGCTACGGCCAATACCTGATGGATGTTCTCCATGCCCGTCCGCGTCAGTATTAACCCCCTTGAGTGGGAAAGCGATTTCTTTGGCGTGAACAGCGCGCGTATCGACCTGGATGGCGACTTCACCCTTGCCGACGCGCTGCAACAGCCAGATACGTTGTGGCAGGCCAAAGTGCCCGCCGAGCGCACCGACGCCATTGATGCCTTAAGCCAGCACGGTTTTCAGTTGGTGGAAGGTGAGGCCGATCTGGCCATCAATATCAAACGCACCGAGCGCCAGGTTGGCGTGCGCATCGCGCGTGAAGCACAGATCCCGGCATTGCGTGAGGCGGCATCGCATGCCTTTCGCCAAAGCCGTTTTCGTGCGCCCTGGTTTAACGCCGATGACAGCGGTCGTTTCTATGCACAGTGGATTGAAAACGCGGTACGCGGCACCTTTGATCACCAATGCCTGGTGGCCAGCGACGAATCCGGCCAATTACAAGGCTATGTCTCGATGCGTGAAGTGAACGGTGATGCGCGTATCGGCCTGCTCGCCGTGCTGCCCGCAGCGCAAGGGCAGGGCATTGGTCAACGCTTGCTGTTGGCGGCAGCGGATTGGGGCCGCGTGCGGCAACTTGAACGACTGCGCGTCGCGACCCAGCTTAGCAATCTTACGGCGATGCGCCTCTATTTACGCAGCGGTGCACGCCTTGAAAGCACCGCCTACTGGTTTTACAGGACAGCTACATGATCCCATTTAATGCGCCGCCAGTCGTCGGCAGTGAACTTGAATATATGCAGTCGGCGATGGCCAGCGGCAAACTCTGCGGTGACGGTGGATTTACCCGCCGCTGTCAGCAGTGGATGGAGCAGCATTTTGGCAGCAAAAAAGTGCTGCTGACCCCCTCCTGCACCGCCTCGCTGGAAATGGCCGCACTGTTAATCGATATCCAGCCCGGCGATGAAGTGATCATGCCGAGCTACACCTTTGTTTCCACCGCCAATGCCTTCGTGCTGCGCGGTGCTGTGATCGTGTTCGTCGATGTGCGCCCCGATACGCTGAATATCGATGAAACGCTGATTGAAGCCGCGATCACTGAGAAAACCCGTGCGATTGTGCCGGTGCACTACGCGGGCGTCGCCTGCGAGATGGATAGCATTATGGCGCTGGCGGCGAAGCATCAATTATTTGTGATTGAAGATGCGGCGCAGGGCGTGATGTCGCTATACAAGGGGCGTGCGCTCGGCACGATTGGTCATATTGGTTGCTTTAGCTTCCATGAAACCAAAAACTACACCGCTGGCGGTGAAGGTGGAGCAACGCTGATAAATGACGCGAAGCTGGTTGAGCGTGCAGAGATCATCCGCGAAAAGGGCACTAACCGCAGCCAGTTCTTCCGTGGCCAGGTGGATAAATACACCTGGCGCGATATCGGTTCGAGCTATTTGATGGCGGATCTGCAGGCTGCCTACCTGTGGGCGCAACTCGAAGCGGCTGAGCGTATTAACCAGCAGCGTTTGCGCCTGTGGCAGCGCTATTATGATGCGCTGCAACCGCTGGCGGCGGCGGGACGCATTGCCTTGCCGGTGGTGCCGGAAAACTGCCGCCACAATGCGCACATGTTTTACATCAAACTGCGCGACAGCGACGACCGTCAGGCACTGATTAACTGGATGAAAGAGGCGGAAATCCTCACGGTGTTCCACTACATCCCCTTGCACTCTTCGCCAGCCGGTGAACGTTTTGGTCGCTTCCACGGTGATGACCGCTTCACCACCAAAGAGAGTGAGCGCCTGCTGCGCCTGCCGCTGTTTTATAACCTGTCGGATAACAATCAGCGCACCGTTATCAGCTCGCTGTTGAGTTTCTTTGCCTGATGTCGTTAGCCAAAGCTTCAGTCTGGACAGCCTCATCAACGTTGGTAAAAATCATTGCTGGTTTGCTGGTGGTGAAACTGCTGGCGGTCAGCTTTGGGCCAGAAGGGGTTGGCCAGGCCGGTAACTTTCGCCAGATGATTACCGTATTAGGTGTATTGGCCGGCGCGGGCATTTTCAACGGCGTGACCACCTACATCGCGCAATTTCAGCAGCAACCTGAGCAACTGCGTGCCGTGACGGGTACGGCATCCACCATGGTGATCGGCTTCTCCACGCTGGTGGCGCTGGTGTTCTTGCTGGCAGCGGGGCCGATCAGTCATGCGCTATTTGGTCACGACGACTATGCCAACGTGGTGCGCATCGTGGCTTTTCTGCAGTTTGGCATTGCCTGGGCCAATCTGACGCTGGCCTTGCTCAAGGGGTTTCGCGATGCGCGCGGCAATGCGCAGGCGCTGATTATCGGTAGTCTGGTGGGCGTGCTGGGTTATGTGTTGTGCTGGTGGCTGGGTGGATATGCCGGAGCGTTAGTCGGCTTAGCGCTAGTGCCTGCACTGTTGGTGTTCCCGGCACTGCTGATGCTGCGCCGTCATCGTCAGGTGCTGCCACTGCGCTGGTTAACACCGAGCTGGCAGCCGGATTTGGCGCGAAATCTGGCAAAATTCACCCTGATGGCGCTTATCACCTCCGTGACCCTGCCAGTGGCGTGGGTGATGATGCGTAATCTGCTGGCCGAACAGCAGGGGTGGGCGCAGGTAGGCCTGTGGCAGGGTGTGACCAGTATTTCCGATGCCTATCTGCAATTTATCACGGCGACTTTTAGTGTCTGGTTACTGCCGACGCTGGCGCGACTGGAAGGTAAGCCGCAGATTGCGCGTGAAATTGGGCGTGCGCTGCGTTTTGTGTTACCTGCAGTGGCGGCTGCGAGTTTCTGCGTGTGGTTACTGCGTGACATTGCCATCTGGCTGCTGTTTTCACCGCAGTTTACCGCGATGCGGGACCTGTTTATCTGGCAGTTATGCGGTGACGTCTTTAAAGTTGGCGCCTATGTTTTCGGATATCTGGTGATCGCTAAAGCTTCACTGCGCTTTTATATTTTGACGGAAATCAGCCAGTTTGTGCTGTTAACCGCGTTCTCACATTGGCTGATTCCCTTACATGGAACCGCCGGAGCCGCACAAGCCTATATGGCGACTTACGTGCTCTACTTCGCCATTTGCTGTGGCGCCTTTATGATTTATTGCCGAAAAAAATGACTTTATTTCACGTGCTGGGATCGGATATCCCACATCATAACCATACGGTGTTGCGCTTCTTTGATGAGGTGATGAGCACCGAATTGCCGGGTGCTGGACCGCGCCAGTTTATGGTGGTGACTTCAACGCCTGAAGCGATGCAAGCCTATACCGCGCTGCAAATCGAAAGCTATCCCAGCAAGCGCGCACTTGCACAGGCGGTAATGTCCCGTGCGGCTGATCGTGCGCAACGCTTCTTCTTTCATGGACAATTCAATCCGCAAATCTGGCTGGCTTTGCTCAGTGGTAAATTACGGCGTGAGCAGGCGTTCTGGCATATCTGGGGCGCTGATTTGTATGAAGAAGGGCGTGGCCTGAAGTATCAGTTGTTTTATCTGCTGCGCCGCCTGGCACAGCGTCGCATTGCTCACGTGTTCGCAACGCGTGGGGATTTGCACTTTTTTCAACAACGCCATCCGCGTGTGCCCACTTCACTGCTCTATTTCCCAACACGCATGCCCGATGCCGCAGTGCCGGGCGATAGCACGAGCGGTGATTTCACCGTACTGTTGGGTAACTCAGGCGATCGCAGCAACAACCATATTGAAGGCTTGCAGGCGATTCGAGCGCAGTTTGGCGATCGGGTGAAAATACTGATCCCGCTGGGCTACCCGGAAAATAATCATGAGTACATCGAAGAGATCAATACGGCCGCGCAGCGCCTGTTCCCCCAAGGTCAGGTAACCTTGTTGCGAGACAAGATAGATTTTGACACCTATCTGCAATTGCTCAGTGAATGCCAGCTCGGCTATTTTATGTTCGAACGTCAACAGGGTATTGGCACGTTATGTTTGCTGATTCAGGCCAACATTCCCTTTGTGCTGAACCGAAAAAATCCGTTCTGGCGCGACCTCAGCGAACAAGGGTTGCCGGTTCTTTTTAGTGAAGATGCACTGGATGCTTCGAGTGTGGCTGAAGCCCAGCGGCAGCTGGCGCAGTGTGATAAATCCGCGATTGCCTTTTTCGCCCCTGGTTATCTGGCTGGCTGGCGCAACGCGTTGAGCCTGAGTGAAAGGGAGAGAACATGAGCCTGATGCAGTTTAGTGGTCTGCTGGTGGTTTATCTGTTCTCGCTGGGCTTCATTTTGACGCTGACCTGGCGGGAATTTAAACGGGTGCGTTTTAACTTCCACCTGTTCTTCACCATCCTTTTTTTACTGACCTTTTATTTCGGGTTCCCCCTCACCAGTGTGCTGGTATTCCGCTTTAATGTTGAAGTGGTACCGCCGGAGTACCTGTTACAGGCGTTGCTGGCCGCGACCAGTTTTTATGCGATTTATTACGTCAGTTATAAAGTCCGGTTGAGGCCGATCAACGCTGCACCGCGCAAACCCTGGTTGCAGATGAACCGAGTCGAAACCCATCTTACCTGCCTGTTACTGGCGCTGGTGGCGATTGGCACGGTCACGGTGTTCTTCATGCACAACGGGTTACTGTTGTTCCGACTCTCTGCGTATAACCAGATTTTCTCCAGCGAAGTGTCCGGCGTAGCGCTCAAACGCTTCTTCTACTTCTTTATTCCGGCGATGCTGATTCGTTATTTCCTCAACCCCACGCAGCGCCAGTGGCTAGGGTTTTTGCTGGTATCGGTGGCATTTGGTTTACTGACCTATGCACTGGTGGGCGGGACGCGCGCAAATATCATCATCGCTTTTGCCCTGTTCCTGTTTATCGGTATTACGCGCGGTTGGATCACCTTGTGGATGCTGGTGGGCGCAGGCGTGATGGCGATTGCGGGTATGTTCTGGCTGGCACTGCGGCGCTATAACCTCGATGTGGTGGGCGATGAAGCGTTTTACACCTTCCTGTATTTAACGCGTGATACCTTCTCCCCCTGGGAAAACCTCGCGCTGTTGTTGCAGAACTACGACAAAATTGATTTCCAGGGCTTAGCACCGATCTGGCGTGACTTTTATGTCTTTATCCCGAGCTGGCTCTGGCCTGGCCGTCCATCGATGGTGTTAAACAGCGCCAACTACTTTACCTGGGAAGTGCTGAACAACCATTCAGGGCTGGCGATTTCGCCGACGCTGCTGGGTTCGTTGCTGGTAATGGGCGGCGTGTGGTTTATTCCGCTGGGTGCGATTGCCGTCGGCTGGCTGATGAAAGGGTTCGATAACCTCTATCTGCAAGGCCGTGATGCTTCAAACCGCTATAGCGGGGCGATTCTGCAGAGCTTCTGCTTCGGCGCGGTCTTCAATATGATCGTGCTGGCGCGTGAAGGGCTGGATGCTTTCGGTTCGCGCGTGGTGTTCTTTTGCATTATTTTTGCTGCCTGCATGGCGGTGGCTAAATTGCTGTACTGGCTGTTAGCGCGCGCGGGTTTAATTCGCTCACGTAGCGAGCCGGTGGTTCACAGCCTGTCTTAACCTTTGGGAACATGATTCATGAAAACCGATAAGCCGCGCTATAACCTGCGCGGTGTCGATCTTCACGCCTTTAACGACATGGACGGCTTCCTGCACTTCTTGCTGCCGGATGGCAAACCGCGCTGTGGCACGCTGGTGGCGATGAATGCAGAAAAGATGCTGACGCTGGAAGAAGATGCGCAACTGCGTGCACTGATTGCTGAAGCGGAATTTAAATATCCGGATGGCATTAGCATTGTGCGCTCCTTACGCAAAAAATATCCGCAGTTGCAGGTTAGTCGCATCGCTGGCGCCGATCTGTGGGAAGCCCTGATGGAGCGCGCAGGCCGCAGCGGCATTCCGGTGTTTCTGATTGGCGGTCGTCAGGCTGTGCTGGATGAAACCTGTGACAAACTGCGCCGTCAGTGGAATGTGAACATCGTCGGCAGTCAGGATGGCTATTTTGCCCCGGCAGAGCGTGAGGCGTTGTTTGCGCGCATTGCGGCCAGCGGTGCACAGATTGTCACGGTGGCGCAGGGCTCGCCGCGTCAGGAGTTGCTGATGCGTGATTGCCGCGCGCACTGGCCGCATGCGCTGTATATGGGCGTAGGCGGTACCTACGACGTTTTCACCGGCCACGTTGCGCGTGCACCGCGAATCTGGCAGAAATTAGGTCTGGAATGGCTCTATCGTTTGATTCGGCAGCCATCGCGTTGGCGCCGCCAGTTAAAACTGCTGAAATATTTGCGCTATCATTGGCGTGGCGATCTTTGATATCGCCGATTTATTCAGCAATATCATCAGTGCAGGCAGCAAAACTGCATTAATAATCGACGGAATGCACAAAGCGTAATCAAACGCGTTTTTTTTATAAAAAAGCGCTGGACAGTATGAGGTCAAGCCCGTAGTATGCCCATCCGCAACGGCGCTACGCGCCCGTAGCTCAGCTGGATAGAGCGCTGCCCTCCGGAGGCAGAGGTCTCAGGTTCGAATCCTGTCGGGCGCGCCATTTAGTTTGTGCGCAAGAGCTTCGGTGGTTGGTTTTAACCGCGTTATGCAGTGAAAATAGTAAGCAGAGATGCTTACGCACCAGAATTATGGTGGCTATAGCTCAGTTGGTAGAGCCCTGGATTGTGATTCCAGTTGTCGTGGGTTCGAGTCCCATTAGCCACCCCAAATTTTGCTGGGCACGCGATGGTGGCGGAATTGGTAGACGCGCTAGCTTCAGGTGTTAGTGTTCTTACGGACGTGAGGGTTCAAGTCCCTCCCTTCGCACCAGGCAAAATTACGCGGTAGCGTGAAGAAATAAGATACAGAAAAAATCGGCGAGTAGCGCAGCTTGGTAGCGCAACTGGTTTGGGACCAGTGGGTCGGAGGTTCGAATCCTCTCTCGCCGACCATATTCGAAAAGCCTGCTTGAAAAAGCAGGCTTTTTTTCGTTTTATCTTTCCCTAAACTGATCTTATCCTTTTCAGCAACTCAGCAACTCAGCAACTCAGCAACTCAGCAACTCAGCAACTCAGCAACTCAGCAACTCAGCAACTCAGCAACTCAGCAACTCAGCAACTCAGCAACTCAGCAACTCAGCATCCCGGCTTCTCAACACCATCCGGCTTCTTAAATCACGCCATCGGTTGTTGTCGTCATAATGAGACTCGCAACCCATTGATTTTAAATAGACTGACAATTCCTTGCATTGGTTGTCGTTGAGAGGAGACAGTTATTGAGGGGGAGTGTTGCGAGATCACGACACGCTTATCAGCTTGAAGTGAGCAAGCACAGTCATCTTGCTGATTTAAAATAACTTATCTCTGAATCTGCAATTCTGGCACGGCTTATGCAATAATAATCCTGTAGATGCTCATTCCACCTCTTATGTTTGCTGATGCTACATAAACCTGGGAATGATGCAGAGCCCCTTACGGTATCCGTTGTCCAGCCTGGCAGTTATTGCGCACGCTTTACTGCAGTAAGAAGGACATTACGTTGAGTCGGATACCATCAGTTGTCTGAACGACCTGATCTTACACCTGCTTATGGCAGGTGTTTTTTTATCTACGATTTACCCTCATGCCGCTCCTCTTCAGGCAAAAAAAAGCCGGGACAAGCCCGGCGTGCACAAAAGTAACAATCGTTAAATCAAGCGTTTGGATTCGTCTTCAAGGTGAGAAGCAGACCTTCACGGCGCATTTGAGCAGCGTCCTCGGGGCGATGCAGGCGATCATAGACATCGGCCAACCAGGCATAATCAAAAGCATCAGGGCGTTGTGCCAGTGCCTGCTGGAAAGCTTCAGCGGCCTGCTGCCACTCACCGTGGCGCATCAGCATCTGGCCCAAGGTGCTGTGCAGCAGCGGCGTTGCGCCATGTTGTTTGATTTGCTGGCGCAGCGCTTTCTCCAGCGATTGCGGATCGCCACTTTTAATGCGTGGCATTAACAGCACCAGGCGATCGTCATACTGACGCTTCAATCCTTCCAGCACGATGCTTTGTGCGGTATCAGGGTCATCACACTCAATCAGATGTTCCGCCATCGCCACCTGCAGCGCCGTTTCCTGACGCGTTTTACGGCTTTGGTTTTGCCACCACTTCTTCAGGCCTTCGCTGCCTTGATCGGCCATGGCCTGATTCATCATGCCTAGCCAGGCTTGCTGTTGTAGCGCCTCACGATGGGCTTCATCGTTAACCTGTGATTTCTGCATGGAGGGCAGAATATCCAGCAACGCGCCCCATGCGCCGGTGCGAATATAAGCCTGTTCAGCCAGACGCAGCACTTCCGGATGACGCGGTGCGACTTCCAGCAATCGGTCAATGCCATGACGGGCGGCGTGATCTTCATTACGTGCCAGTTGCAGGCGTACGCGGGTGATTTCAACCGGAATGGTGTCGTTCTCGGACAGCTCAGACGCACGTTCCAGATGTTGATTGGCACGCACTTCGTCACCACGCTGCTGCGCCGCTTCGGCTGCCAGCAGATAGTTAGCCACCGGCTGATCGGCGTGATCGGCATTCTTTGACAGCAGTTTTTCAACCTGCTTGTAATCACCTTCCGCCAGCTTCATCAGAGCGCTCTGCGTGTGACGCTGTGCGCTGCGGCGTTTACGTCCAGTGAACCAACCACGCGTGCGTGCACCGGTGCGGAATACGCGGCGTAAAATCCATTCAATGAACAGAATCACCAGCAGACTGAGGATCAGGATGATCGCCAGTCCTGTGACGCTGGTTTCCACGTTCCAGTTGTCGGTCTGAATCAGCACGTAGCCCTGATGGCCGGCAATCATCGGCCCTAAGACCACGCCCGCGATCAGCAGCAGGAAAAGCACCAATACTTTCAGCATGCTTAGCCTCCCTGTTGATCAGCCGGAACCGATGGCTGCGCCAGCAGGTTGCGCACGCGCGTCTGCATCAATTTTTCCAACAGCGCCTGACTTTCCAGCGTATCCGGCACATCCATTGAGATGTTTTGCTGACTCAGTTCATCCAGCTGTGCGAGGAAAGCTTTGGTGGCAGCGTCATTGGTGTCGTACCAGGCGCGCACCCAGGTCGAGACCGCATCAATCGACTGTTTGTAGATTTCATCCTGATGACGTGGCACAGCCTGGGCGGCAATCAGCAGACGTGAACGGATATTTTCACGCAGGTAAACGTCCTGATTCGGTGCCAGTAGCGGCTGTGCGGTGTTATCACGGCGGCGGATGGTAATGAAATCATCCATAAAGTTATGCCAGCTCTTCACCAGGTTTTGACGCCATTCGTGCAGCGAGCTGGAAAGCTCTCCGCCATCGGCATCCATCGGTGAATCATCACTGTCATTGTCGGCCAGACGCAGATTATCGACGCCGTTCGACAACTGATTGAGTTTGAGGATGATGCCATCGTAATCGACCTGGCTCACCGTTGAGAGAGAACTGATGTCCTGCGTTAAAGCACGACGCACATTCATCACGCTCGGGTCATTCATATCGGCGAGGCTGGTATCGGCGCTTTTCAACAGCGCGGCGGCGGTGGTGACATCCTGATCGCTCCACAGCTTGCGGCCCGCCAGTTTCACGAGATAATCCGCTTGCGCCAGCAGCCAGGTGCGGGTGTCATTGCCGGAGATCGTCGCGACTTTATCGCGCAGGGTTTCCAGCTCTTTGGCGCTGTTGTCCTGCTGGGTACGCGCTTCCTGCAACGCTGTGTTAGCGGTATCCAGTTGTTGCGTCAGCTGCTGTTTGTCGCTGCCCAGTTGCTGCTGCAGGGCGCTCAGCTGTTCACTCAGGTTCTGGTTTGTCTGAGCCTGTAATTCGGCCTGATGTTTCCCATTGAGGTAAAGTCCCGCGCCAATCGCCAGCGCAATCACGATCGCCACCGCGCTCAGTACTTTGCCATCGCTTTTTTTATCGCGAGGCTTTTTACCGTCTGGCGTGGGGGAAGTGTCCGCAGGGGTGGTTTCTTCAACCATGGCGGAGGAGGCTTTTTGTTCCGTCATTATGGCTCATCCCATTGTTAAGTTCAGCGTAACGCGCGCAGCAGCGCATCGTTATCAGCACCATCGGCTACCTCAATATCCTGCCAGCCTAATTCGGCGGCCTGAGTAGCCAAACGTTCACTGACGACCACCAGTCGACAGTGCAATAACCATTCCCGACGAACGATTGGCGGAAACAGTGCAAACAGTTGTTGTAACATCTCACCGCTGGTGACCACCAGCGTAGTAATTCCGCGATCGCGCCAGCGACGACCCTCAATCGCGCCCTCATAATACTTTTCACACCGTTGATAGCACTCGCAGTATTCCACCTCGGCGCCGCGTTTCAGCAGGGTTTCAGCCAGTAACTCACGGCCTGGGCTGCCGCGCAAAATCAGCGCACGCTTGCCTTTTACCTGTTGCAGACGGTTGAGGCGCACTAACTCTTCGCTGGTCTCCCGCGCATGAGGATAGTCTACTTTCAGATGACTGACGGTATGCAGTGCCAGCGCGGTGCTGCGCCCTATAGCATAGTAGTCGAGTGTTTCGGGCCAGGTGAGGGCACTCTGCTGTAGCGCTGGATGGGCAAACAGCACCACCTGCTGCGACAGCAAAAACACCAGATCGCCCGGCCGTAAAGCCGCCAGTTTTTGCGGCAATTGTTGCAGATCGCGACCCGGCGTGAATTCAATCAGCGGTAGAGTCCACGCCAGTTTTCCCTGGGTTCGCAGACGCGAAACCAGTTCACTGGCAGCGGGCTCCGGGCGGGTCACGAGAATGGTCATGCAGGCGTTTGCCCCTGATAAACGTCGCGCAGAATGTCGCGGGCGCCGCCATCCAGCAGCTCTTCTGCAAGGGAGATCCCCATTTGCACGGCGTTTTCGCGCGGACCACGGCGTTCACCTACCACCATTTGCTGGCCATCCGGTGAGCCGACTAAGCCACGTAACCATAGCTGATTATCTTCCAGCACGGCAAAGCTGCCGATCGGTACCTGACAACCGCCTTCGAGGCGTGTGTTCATCGCGCGTTCAGCGCGCACACAAACATCGGTGTCGGCGTGATTCAGCGCCTGCAATAAGGTAATCAGTTCGTGATCATCAAGGCGACATTCAATACCGACGGCGCCCTGGCCCACGGCGGGCAGCGAGATTTCAGCGGGCATCGCCTGACGAATGCGGTCGTCGAGGTTCAAGCGCTTCAGGCCTGCCGCGGCCAGAATAATGGCGTCATATTCTCCGGCATCCAGCTTACCCAAACGGGTGCCCACGTTCCCGCGTAACGAACGGATGATCAGATCGGGACGACGTGCGCTGAGCTGACACTGACGACGCAGACTGGACGTCCCCACAATCGCGCCCTGTGGCAGTTCATCAATGCTGTTATAAAGGTTGGAAACGAAGGCATCACGCGGGTCTTCACGCTCGCAGATGGTGACGAGGCCCAGGCCTTCCGGGAAATCCACCGGCACATCCTTCATGGAGTGCACCGCAAGATCGGCACGGTTTTCCAGCATTGCCAGTTCAAGCTCTTTAACAAACAGGCCTTTTCCACCGACTTTAGCCAGCGGTGTGTCGAGGATGATGTCGCCTTTGGTGACCATAGGCACCAGCTCAACCTGCACGCCCGGATGTGCTGCCATCAGGCGCTGTTGGACATATTGTGCCTGCCATAAAGCAAGGGGACTTTGTCTGGTAGCAATTCTGAAAATTTTGTTTAACATGCTGTTAACCATTTTGATCGTTCATCGATTATCCTATCATTGATAGGGGAATGCTGTCAGTTTCAACGGATTGAAAAGGCCTCGATGTCAGTTGTTACGCATTATTGCGTCATTTTCTGACGTCTAAGTCCGAAAAAGCAGGGCTACATGGGGAACGTGCTAAACTGTCATGTAGCGCAACTTTCTTTACGGTCAATCCTCCAGGTGTTAGATTGATCACGTTTCCAGCAATAATTTGCCCAACATCTTTATTATTAAGCGGCAGGTTTTGGAAACAGGGTGCTTAACACTGGGACAATCAGGCGAAACGTCTTGTACCTCTACATTGAGACACTGAAACAGAGACTGGATGCAATTAACCAGCTGCGCGTTGATCGCGCACTGGCTGCTATGGGACCTGCCTTCCAGCAAGTCTACAGTCTGCTGCCAACATTACTGCACTATCATCACCCGCTGATGCCGGGCTACCTTGAAGGTAGCGTTCCCCACGGCGTCAGCTTCTTCACGCCTGATGAAAACCAACAGCATCTGTTGCAACAGTTGGCGGGCGATCAGCCTCTGGATCTCAGCACTGCCGTCAAAGGTGAACGTCCGATTACCGGCATTTACTCGATGGGCAGTACCTCGTCTGTCGGTCAGAACAGCGTGTCCGATCTCGACATCTGGGTGTGTCATCAATCCTGGCTGGATAATGAAGAGCGCCTCAATCTGCAGCGCAAGTGTACCCTGTTGCAGAAATGGTGTGTGTCGATGGGTGTGGAAGTCAGTTTCTTCCTGATCGACGAGAATCGTTTCCGCCACAATGAGAGCGGCAGCCTCGGTGGTGAAGACTGCGGTTCTACCCAACATATTTTGCTGCTGGATGAGTTCTACCGTACCGCTGTGCGTATGGCCGGTAAACGCATCCTGTGGAACATGGTACCCGGCGAAGAAGAGCACCATTACGACGATTACGTGATGTCACTCTATTCACAAGGCGTGTTGACGCCGAATGAGTGGCTGGATCTCGGCGGCCTCGGCACGCTGTCAGCCGAAGAGTACTTCGGGGCCAGCTTGTGGCAGCTGTATAAAAGCATCGATTCACCGTACAAAGCGGTGCTGAAAACCCTGTTGTTAGAAGCGTACAGCTGGGAATACCCGAACACGCAGCTGCTGGCGATGGATATCAAACAGCGCCTGCACGATGGCGAAATCGTCTGCTTCGGCCTCGACCCCTATTGCATGATGCTGGAGCGTGTGACGCGCTATCTGACCAGCGTGGATGACATGGCGCGCCTTGATTTGGTGCGCCGATGTTTCTATTTAAAAGTGTGTGAGAAGCTCTCGAGTGACGATCACCACCATCACCGCTCAGGCTGGCGTCGCGAGATTCTGTCGCAGCTGGTGAAAGAGTGGGGTTGGGATGAAGAGAAAATTGCGGTATTGGATAACCGCGCCCAGTGGAAAATTGAGCGTGTGCGTGAAGCGCACAACGAGTTGCTGGATGCGATGATGCAGAGCTATCGCAACCTGATCCGTTTTGCCCGTCGTAACAATTTAAGCGTCAGTGCCAGCCCGCAGGATATCGGCGTGCTGACGCGTAAACTGTATGCCGCGTTTGAAGCGTTGCCGGGCAAAGTGACGCTGGTGAACCCACAGATTTCGCCTGACCTGTCGGAAGATAATCTGACCTTTATTCATGTGCCGGAAGGCCGCGCCAATCGCGCCGGTTGGTATCTTTACAACCAGTCGCCGGACATGAGTTCGATCATCAGCCATCAGCCGCTGGAATATAACCGCTACCTGAACAAGTTAGTGGCGTGGGCGTGGTTCAACGGTTTGCTGACCAGCAAAACGCGTTTGCATATGAAGGGCAACGAATTCTGCGATCTGCCGCGTTTGCAGGAGTTGGTCAACGATGTGTCGAGCCACTTCCCGCTGCGCGTGCCTGCGCCGACGCCAAAAGCGTTGTACAGCCCGTGCGAAATCCGTCATCTGGCGATTATCGTTAACCTCGAACACGATCCGACCTCCGCCTTCCGCAATCAGGTGGTGCATTTTGATTTCCGCAAGCTGGATGTGTTCAGCTTCGGTCAGCAGCAACAGTGCCTGATTGGTAGCATTGATCTGCTGTACCGCAACTCATGGAATGAAGTGCGTACGCTGCACTTCAGCGGTGAGCAGGCGATGATCGAAGCGCTGAAAACCATTCTCGGCAAAATGCATCAGGATGCCGCACCGCCGGATACGGTGGAAGTGTTCTGCTACAGCCAGCATCTGCGCGGTTTGATTCGTACCCGCGTACAGCAGCTGGTGTCTGAGTGTATTGAGCTACGCCTGTCTAGTACCCGTCAGGAGCCAGGCCGCTTTAAAGCGCTGCGCATGGCGGGCCAGACGTGGGGCTTGTTCTTCGAGCGCATGAGCGTCTCGGTGCAGAAACTGGAAAATGCGGTGGAGTTCTACGGCGCGATTTCCAACAACAAGCTGCACGGTTTGTCGATCAAAGTGGAATCGAATCAGACGCCATTACCGCCGGTGGTGAACGGCTATGCCAGCGAAGGCATCATTCAGTTCTTCTTTGAAGACACCAATGACGATCGCGGCTTCAATATTTATATCCTCGACGAAACCAATCGCGTTGAGGTTTATCACCATTGTGAAGGCAGCAAAGAAGAGTTGGTGCGTGACGTGAGCCGTTTTTACTCCTCGTCGCATGACCGCTTCACCTATGGCTCCAGCTTTATCAACTTCAACCTGCCGCAGTTCTACCAGATTGTGCACGCGGGCGATCGCTTCCAGGTGATTCCATTCCGCAGCCAGACGCTGACACAGCTCTGTGCAACGCAGCCCGATAACGACAACGGCGATTTCCAGCCGCGCTACCAAATGCACTGATCCCGCCTGCGTTCGCGTGGTGGGATTGGCTTTTCCTCTGACATGCGCCCGGATTTGCGGGTATTTCCTGTTGCTTTTACAACGTCAACTGCGATGATAAGCAGCCAAGGCTTAAGGACAGGAAGAGCAGACAGAATGAGACATATGATAAGTCAGCTGGGTATGGCGCTGGCACTGGTCAGCCTCGCAGGCTGTGGCCTGAAAGGACCGCTGTATTTCCCGCCCAAAGATCAGCCGACCAAACAAAACCAGCAGGTCACCGAACAGCAGCAAAAAGCGGCGCAGGATGCTGACGTTAACGGTTTGGTCACCAGCAAATCGGGTTCACAGGCGAACTAATCTCTATGAGTAATCCGGCGGAGCAGAAAATGCAGTTCTCGAAAATGCACGGTCTCGGCAACGATTTCATGGTTGTGGATGCCGTGACGCAAAACGTCTTTTTTTCGCCGGAACTGATTCGCCGTCTGGCGGATCGGCATCTGGGGATCGGTTTCGATCAGCTGCTGATCGTCGAACCGCCTTATGATCCGGATCTCGATTTTCATTACCGAATTTTCAACGCGGATGGCAGTGAAGTGGCCCAATGCGGCAACGGCGCGCGCTGTTTTGCTCGCTTTGTGCGCCTGAAAGGGCTGACCAACAAAAGCGACATTCGCGTGAGTACGCAAACCGGTCGCATGGTGCTGAGCGTGACCAGCGATGAGCTGGTACGTGTCAACATGGGTGAACCCAACTTCGATCCGCAACAGGTGCCGCTGCGCGCCAATAAAGCGGAAAGCCTGTATCTGCAACGTGTTGCGGAGCAGACCGTGATGTTTGGTGCGGTGTCGATGGGCAACCCGCACTGTGTGATTCAGGTTGAGAGTGTGAAAACGGCCGCCGTGGAAACCCTCGGTCCGCTGCTGGAAAGCCACGAACGCTTCCCGGAGCGTGTCAACGTGGGCTTTATGGAAGTGGTTAATCCTGAACACATTCGTCTGCGCGTGTATGAACGCGGCGCGGGTGAAACCCAGGCTTGTGGCAGCGGCGCTTGCGCAGCCGTTGCCTGCGGCATTCAGCAAGGCATTCTGGCGGAAAAAGTTCGCGTTGATTTGCCTGGCGGAACCTTGCATATCGCCTGGAAAGGGGCAGGTCAGCCGCTGTTTATGACCGGCCCAGCCACACACGTCTACGATGGGTTTATTCATCTATGAAAAATGTCGAAGAGCAAACCGACAGCGCGGTTTTGCTGGACGATCAGTCGGTAAGCGCCTTCCTGCGCCAGAACCCCGATTTCTTTATTCGCAATGCGCGCCAGGTTGAACAGATGATGGTGCCGCACCCGGTGCGCGGCAGCGTGTCGCTGGTAGAGTGGCACATGGCGCGTCAGCGCAACCACATCCAGCAGCTGGAAGAGGAAATCACGCTGTTGATGGAGCAGGCTACGGCCAACCATCAACTGTTCGATCGTCTGCTGGGGTTGCAAGGCCATCTTGCCGCGGCGGACAGCCTGCAGGAAATGTTAACGCGTCTGCACCGTTGGGCGCGTGAGTTGGGTCTGGCCGGCGCCAATGTGCGGGTGTTCAACGACCATTGGCACATCGGCGCACCTTCTGATTTCACCCAGTTGGGTCTTTCTCGTCAGGCTTTTGAGCCGCTGCGTATTCAACGCTTTGGTGCTGAACATCATTACCTTGGCAGCCTGAATGGCCCGGAGTTACTGCTGTTGTTGCCTCAGGCGAAAGCCATCGGGTCGGTGGCGATGTCGCTGATGGGCGAACGCGGCGAGCTTGGCGTGCTAATTTTCAGCAGCCGCGACAACCAGCATTATCAAGCGGGCATGGGCACTTTGCTGTTACAGCATCTGGCGCAAATGCTGCCGGATCTGCTGTCTCGCTGGATTGAACGCGCATGAGTGACGTCAGCCCGTTGCAGCCTGCCGTTGAGGGCTTTCTGCGTTATCTGAAAGTCGAACGCCAGCTCAGCCCGTTGACCCAAAAGAATTACACTCGCCAGTTGCAGACGATGACCGCGATGGCCGATGAGATGAAGATCGCCTCATGGGCACAACTGGAGCCCGCACAGGTTCGTCAGCTGGCGGCTCGCAGCCGTCGTGCCGGACTCGGGCCCAGCAGCCTGGCGCTGCGCATGTCGGCGCTACGCAGTTTTCTCGACTGGCAGGTCAGTCAGGGGATGCTAAGCGCCAATCCGGCCAAAGGCATCTCCACGCCGCGCAATGCTCGTCATCTGCCAAAAAATATGGATGTCGACGAGGTTAACCAGCTGCTGGAGATCGACCTGAACGATCCGCTGGCGGTGCGCGACCGAGCGATGCTGGAAACCATGTACGGCGGCGGTTTACGTTTGTCGGAGCTGGTGGGCATGGATTGTCGTCATGTCGATCTCGACGCCGGTGAAGTGTGGGTGTTGGGGAAAGGCAGTAAAGAGCGACGTGTGCCGATTGGTGGCACGGCGGTGACCTGGCTGCAACACTGGCTGCCACTACGTGCAAGCTTCGCGCCGCAGGATGATGCGATGTTTGTTTCCAGTCGCGGCACGCGTATTTCGGCGCGTAACGTGCAAAAGCGCTTTGCCGAGTGGGGCATCAAGCAGGGCGTGGCCAACCATATTCATCCGCATAAACTGCGTCACTCGTTTGCGACCCATTTGCTCGAATCGAGTGGCGATCTGCGTGCAGTGCAGGAACTGCTCGGGCACGCAAATCTGTCGACCACGCAAATCTATACCCATCTCGATTTCCAGCATCTGGCGACCGTGTACGACGCGGCGCATCCACGTGCTAAACGAGGAAAGTCTGAATGAAGTTCTACCGCCCGCTGGGCCCGATCAAAGCGATCACTTTCGATCTCGACGATACGCTGTATGACAACCATCCGGTGATCCGTAAAACCACCGCCGAATCCCACGCCGCGTTGCAGGCCTTCCATCCGGCACTGCGTGAATTCACCCCCGCTGATTATCAGGCGCTACGTGACGAACTGCTGGCGCGTGAGCCGGAAATTTACCACGACGTGTCTGAGTGGCGCCGCCGCTCGGTTGAGCTGGCAATGATCAATATCGGCTTATCCGCTGCTGAAGCCCGCGCCGGTGCCAGCGAAGTGATGGGTGTATTCCATCAGTGGCGCAGCGAAGTCGAGATGCCGAATGAGACGCATCAAACGCTAACGTGGCTGGGCGAGCGCGTCCCGCTGGTGGCGATCACCAACGGCAATGCCTGTCCGGAAAAACTGGGAATTAACCACTACTTCCAGTTCGCCCTGCGCGCCGGCCCGCACGGCCGTGCTAAGCCGTGGCAGGATATGTATCAGCTGGCGGCTGAGCGTTTGAACATCGCACCTGAGCATATTCTTCATGTGGGCGACGATCTCACCACCGATGTGGTCGGTTCAATAAACGCGGGCATGCAAGCCTGCTGGATCAACCTGCGCGATGGCAATCTGATGAAGATTGATGATGCGCGTTTGCTGCCGCACGTCGAAATTCATCAGTTGGCATCGCTGACCTCGCTGCTATAATGCTGTATGTTCATCCAGCTAATGGCTGGATGATGGCAGGCATTTCCTGACGCACAAATCGTAGCGGCACCCTTCATTTTGCGATGAATAGCGCCGCTACAAATGGTGCGTTGACTGAATGCTGAGAAACCGCATTTCTCAATCCTCCTTTTATTATTTTGGCAAAACGGTGCTTATGGACGTTTCTGATCTGCTTAACGGCTTGAATGACAAACAGCGCGAGGCGGTCGCCGCGCCGCGCAGCAATCTGCTGGTGCTGGCCGGGGCAGGCAGTGGCAAAACGCGCGTGCTGGTGCATCGCATTGCCTGGCTGCTGTCGGTAGAGAATTGTTCGCCTTACTCGATCATGGCGGTGACCTTTACCAACAAAGCGGCGGCTGAAATGCGCCATCGTATTGATCAACTGATCGGCACCAGTCAGGGCGGTATGTGGATTGGCACCTTCCACGGACTGGCGCACCGTTTACTGCGTGCCCATCATCTTGATGCCAATCTGCCGCAGGATTTCCAGATTCTTGATAGCGACGATCAGCTGCGCCTGCTCAAGCGTCTGATCAAAGCCATGAACCTTGATGAGAAGCAGTGGCCTGCACGCCAGGGCATGTGGTACATCAACGGCAAAAAAGATGAAGGGCTGCGTCCTAAGCATATCGAAAGCTACGGTAATCCGATTGAACAAACCTGGCTGCGCATCTATCAGGCTTATCAGGAGGCTTGCGATCGCGCGGGCTTAGTGGATTTTGCCGAACTGCTGCTGCGTGCGCATGAGCTGTGGCTGAACAAGCCGCATATCCTGAATCATTACCGCGAGCGTTTTAGCAACGTGCTGGTGGACGAATTCCAGGATACGAACAACATCCAGTACGCGTGGATCCGCATGCTGGCGGGCGATACCGGTCGTGTGATTATCGTCGGGGATGACGATCAGTCGATTTACGGCTGGCGTGGCGCGCAGGTCGAGAACATCCAGCGCTTCCTGCAGGATTTCCCTGGCGCGGAAACCATTCGCCTGGAGCAAAACTACCGCTCGACCAATAACATCCTGAAAGCGGCCAACACGCTGATCGCCAATAACAATGGTCGCCTCGGTAAAGAGCTGTGGACCGATGGCAGTGACGGCGAAAAGATATCCCTCTACTGCGCGTTTAATGAATTAGACGAAGCGCGCTTCGTGGTAAACCGTATCAAAACCTGGCATGAGAACGGCAATGCGCTGCAGGATTGCGCCATTCTCTACCGCAGCAACGCCCAGTCGCGCGTGCTGGAGGAGGCGCTGTTGCAAGGCAGCATGCCGTACCGTATTTACGGCGGCATGCGCTTCTTCGAACGCCAGGAGATCAAAGATGCGCTGGCGTATCTGCGCCTGATGGCGAACCGCAATGACGATGCCGCGTTTGAGCGCGTGGTGAACACGCCAGTGCGCGGCGTGGGCGATCGCACATTGGATGTGGTGCGCCAGACCGCGCGCGAACAGCAATTAACGCTGTGGCAAGCGACGCGTGAACTGCTGCAAAACAAAGCCCTGGCGGGACGTGCGGCTTCCGCGCTGCAGCGCTTCTGCGAGCTGGTGGATTCGCTGGCCACGGAAACCGCCGATATGCCACTGCACGTGCAGACCGATCGCGTGATCAAGGATTCCGGCCTGTGGATCATGTACGAGCAGGAAAAGGGCGAAAAAGGCCAGGCACGTATCGAAAACTTAGAGGAGCTGGTGACGGCAACGCGTCAGTTCAGCTATCAGGACGAGGACGAAGATCTGATGCCGCTGCAGGCGTTTCTGTCACATGCGGCGCTGGAGGCCGGTGAAGGTCAGGCCGACAAATGGCAGGATGCGGTACAGCTGATGACCATGCACTCGGCGAAAGGTCTTGAGTTCACTCAGGTATTTATCGTGGGTATGGAAGAGGGCATGTTCCCAAGCCAGATGTCGCTGGATGAAGGCGGACGTCTTGAAGAGGAGCGTCGTCTTGCCTACGTTGGCGTCACGCGCGCGATGGAGAAGCTCACGCTGACCTACGCCGAAACTCGCCGCCTTTATGGTAAAGAAGTGTATCACCGTCCATCGCGTTTCATCGGCGAATTGCCGGAAGAGTGCGTCGAGGAAGTGCGTCTGCGCGCCAGCGTCAGCCGTCCGGTGAGCCATCAACGCATGGGCACGCCGATCACGGAAAACGACAGTGGTTTCGCGCTGGGCCAGCGTGTACGCCATGCCAAATTCGGTGAAGGCACCATCATCAACCTCGAAGGCAGCGGTGAACACAGCCGCTTGCAGGTGGCATTTCAGGGCCAGGGCATCAAGTGGCTGGTGGCGGCGTACGCGCGTCTGGAAACGGTGTAGCGCCGTTGCGTTACCTTGACGACTTTTTCGTCTCAGCGTAACATGCGCGCACTATTATCATGAGAGGACAATGCCTTGGACGCGCCCAGTCGATGCTGGCTCAACCGCCTGTTTAACAGGAATAACATCTAAGGCTACCTCTATACGCGGGTAGCCTTAGCGGTTATCAGCGACCTCCCTTTACACTCTCGTCGCACGAGTCAGCACTGATTTACCCTTGAAGCGAAAGTTTCCGCGTTCAGGCTTTGCCGTGCCCGTTTTGCCTTCGGCATCACGGTGTGCCGCCTTGTCCCATTAAGTCTGCAATGGGGAGTATTGCTATGCTGAGCGCTTTTAAACTCGAACGCGATCGCCTGACGCGCATCGAACTGGAAGATAACAACGACACACTCAACACCTCGGTGTGGGTCGATCTCATCGAGCCCGACGACACTGAGCGTGATCGTGTGCAATCCGAGCTGGGTCAAAGCCTGGCGACGCGTCCGGAGCTGGAAGACATCGAGGCCTCCGCACGTTTCTTCGAAGATGAAGATGGTCTGCACATTCACTCCTTCTTCTTCTTTGAAGATGCGGAAGACCACGCTGGCAACTCCACCGTGGCATTCACCATCCGTGAAGATCGCCTCTATACATTACGCGAGCGCGAACTGCCGGCTTTTCGTCTGTATCGTATGCGTGCGCGCAACCAGACGCTGACCGATGGCAACGCCTACGAGCTGTTGCTGGATCTGTTTGAGACGAAAATCGAACAGCTGGCGGATGAGATCGAGAACATCTACAGCGCGCTGGAAAAACTCAGCCGCGTGATCATGGAAGGGCAACAGGGCGAAGAGTACGATCAGGCGCTGTCGCGTCTGGCGGAGCTGGAGGATATCGGCTGGAAAGTGCGTTTGTGTCTGATGGATACCCAACGCGCGCTTAACTTCCTGGTGCGTAAAGCCCGTCTGCCAGGCAATCAGCTGGAGCAGGCGCGTGAAATCCTGCGCGATATCGAATCCCTGCTGCCGCATAACGAATCGCTGTTCCAGAAGGTCAACTTCCTGATGCAGGCGGCGATGGGCTTTATCAACATCGAGCAGAACCGCATCATTAAGATCTTCTCAGTGGTGTCGGTGGTGTTCCTGCCACCCACGCTAGTGGCATCCAGCTACGGGATGAACTTCGAGTTTATGCCTGAGCTGAAATGGAGTTTTGGTTATCCTGGCGCGATTACGCTGATGATCCTTGCCGGTCTGGCGCCGTACCTCTATTTCAAACGGAAAAACTGGTTGTAACCCTTTCGGGGCCGCATTTGCGGCCCTTTAAACTGGCGCTGCATCACAATTCTGCGTAGGCTGTTGTCACTTCTCACTTTCTGATTTCCACCCTATGGCGCGTTTTTCTTTGCGACAGCAGTGGACCATTCTGCTGATTGCTTCGTTAGTACTGGGGATCATTCTCCAGCTGTTTCACCTTCCTGCTGCACTGCTTTTAGGTCCGATGATCGTCGGAACCGTCATGGGCCTTTCTGGCGCGACCGTACGCATCGACAAACGTTTGTTTGTGCTCGCACAAGCGGTGTTGGGTTGCATGATCGGGCAAACACTCTCACCGGCTATTCTCTCACCGCTGTTAGCGGATTGGCCGGTGGTGCTGGCGGTGTTGGTGCTTACGCTGGCGGCCAGCGGTTTGTCAGGTTTTCTACTGGTGCGCTTTAGCAACCTTCCAGGGCCAACCGGTGCGTGGGGATCGTCTCCCGGCGGCGCTTCTGCGATGGTGGCGATGGCCGGTGATTTCGGTGCGGACGTGCGCTTAGTGGCGTTTATGCAGTATCTGCGCGTGCTGTTTGTGGCGACTGCAGCGGCAGTGGTGGCGCGCATTGGGCTGGGCACCAACGGTGGTGCATTGGAGCTGGTATGGTTCCCTGCCTTACAAAGCAGCTTCATTCTGACATTGGTGGTGATGTTCGCGGGTGCCTGGCTGGGACAAAAACTGCGTATCCCTTCGGGTGCGCTGCTGCTGCCCGCGCTGATTGGTGCGACGCTCCACGGCACCGATGTCGCCACTTTGCAGGTGCCGGAGTGGTTGCTGGCGCTGGCCTATGCGTTGATTGGCTGGAGCGTGGGTTTGCGCTTTACGCGCCCGATCTTCCTGCTGGCGCTGCGCACCCTTCCGCAAATGCTGGTGTCGATTTTCGGCTTGATGTTGCTGTGTGGTGGATTGGCGTGGATGCTGACGCAGGTGTTGCACGTCGATCTGATGACGGCGTATCTGGCAACCAGCCCGGGCGGGCTGGATACCGTGGCGATTATTGCGGCGGGCAGCCGGGTCGATATCGCGTTTGTGATGGCATTGCAGACATTACGCCTGTTCACCATCCTGCTGACCGGCCCGGCTATCGCACGCTTTATCTCACGTTACGCGCACGCGGGTGCGAGCTGAAAACGCGACGGCATCAACGATAAACACGGCGAGCGCCAGCCAGATAAAGCCGAAGGTGACCATCTTGTCCGGCGTCAGGCTCTCGCCGTAGAACAGCACGGCCAAAAGGAACATCAACGTGGGACCGAGGTATTGGAAAAAGCCCACGGTCGACAAACGCAGACGCGCACAGGCGGCGGCAAACAGCATCAGCGGAATCGTGGTGACGATGCCCGCCGCGATCAGCTTGAAATTGAGGCTCATTGGATTGGCGCTGAGGTGGCTGGTGGCGCTGTCAGCAAAGCCAAACAAGTAGATGGCCGCCAGCGGGAATAACCATGCGGTCTCGATCAGCATGCCGCTCTGCGCATCCACCTGAATTTTTTTCCTCAGCAAACCATAGACGGCAAAACTTAGCGCCAGTCCCAGGCCAATAATCGGCAGCGAGCCAAATTGCCACAGCTGCACCAGTACGCCAATCGTTGCCAGCAACACCGCCAGCCACTGCAAGCGGCGGAAGCGCTCGCGCAGGAACAGCATGCCAAACACTACGTTGATTAGCGGGTTGATAAAGTAGCCGAGGCTGGCTTCCAACATGTGCTGATTATTCACTGCCCAGATAAACAGCAGCCAGTTGCCGCCAATGGTGACGGCAGTGACGGCCAGCAACAGCACTTTCTTTGGCTGAGCGAGCACCGTGCGCACCTGCTGCCAGCTGTGGCTCAGGGTAATCAGTACCAGCATAAACAGTGCCGACCAAATCACGCGATGCGTCATGATTTCTGTTGGCGGGACTTCTTTCACCAGCTTGAAGTAGGCTGGCGCAATGCCCCAGATAAAATAAGCGCCGAGCGCATAGCCAATGCCCTGACGCGTTTGTTGCGTATCCATCATGCTTTCCAAAAAAGGTAACTAGCCAATCAAATAGGTGGCGGTTGCTGTGGCGATATAATCGCCCTGCTGGTTGTGCAGTTCCACTCGCGCTACCGCCACTTTATTGCCGGCGCGCAGCAGGCTGCTGGTGGCGATAAAGCGATCGCCGCGTCCGGGACGTAAATAATCAACGCGCATATCGATAGTGCCCATGCGCGACAGACGCTGACGCAGTTCCTCTTCGCTGATGCTTTCCTGACGCGACAGTGCATGACTGACGCACACCAGACCGGCGGCGACATCCAGTACTGAGGCAATCACGCCGCCGTGCAAAATCTGCTGCGCCGCATTGCCGACCAGCATGGTTTTGTTGGCAAAGCCCAACTCGGCGTAATCCGCTTCGAGTCGATCCAGCTCTAAACCCAGCGCCTGGTTGAAGGGCATGTGATAAACAAAGATTTCGCCAATCAGGCGGCGAGCTTCCTGCTGTGACAGCAACGGGGATGACATGTTTTCTGCCTTAAGATGTTAAAGAGTTGTGTATATTATGCCGCGTTCGCGCGGCTTTCCAGTTTCAGAAATCGGCACTGATCAACCTGTCTCTTTGCGTGTAGAATGGCGTGCTTTTTGAACATGGGCCTAATAATGACAACACGTAGTTCCCTGGAGAATGTTATGCGTAAGCTATACGCGTTGCTGACCGCAGCTTTGATGATACCTGCGCTGGCACAGGCTGATGAAGCCACCATAAAAGAGGTGCATGACGCCCCGGCAGTGAAGGGCAGTATTATTGCGAACCTGTTGGAGAAACACGATAACCCGTTCGTGCTCTATCCTTACGAAAACAACTATTTGCTCTACACCTACACCAGCGACATGAACAAAGAGGCGATCTCTTCGTACAACTGGGCGGACAAAGCAAAAAACGATGAAGTAAAATTCCAGCTCAGCCTGGCGTTCCCGCTGTGGCGTGGCATTCTGGGTGATAATTCGGTGCTGGCCGCATCCTATACGCAACGCTCGTGGTGGCAGCTCTCTAACCGTGGAGCCTCATCGCCGTTCCGTGAAACCAACTATGAGCCGCAGATTTTCCTTGGCTGGGCAACGGATTACACCTTTGCCGGCTGGACTCTGCGCGACATCGAAACCGGTCTTAACCACGAGTCGAATGGACGTAGTGATCCGACTTCACGCAGCTGGAACCGCGTCTATGCGCGCCTGATGGCGCAGAACGGTAACTTCCTCGCGGAAATCAAACCCTGGTATCGCATTCCAGAAAATGAAAATAATGATGATAACCCCGACATCACCAAGTACATGGGCTACTATCGCGCCAAGCTCGGTTATGAAATGGGTGAAAGTATTTTCAGCGTGGAAGGTAATTACAACTGGAACAGCGGCTATGGCGGCGCGACTTTCGCCTGGAGCTATCCTATCTCTGAACATGTGCGCTTTTACACCCAGCTGTTCAGCGGGTATGGTGAATCGCTTATCGACTATAACCACCGCCAGACCCGTTTTGGCGTGGGCGTAACACTTAACGATCTGTTCTAACCAGTCAGAAAAACAGGATTACCGTGGCAACATCGGCAGTGCTTAATCAGGAAATGCTGGCGCAGCAGGTATTACAAGATACCTTCGGCTACCAGCAATTTCGTCCCGGTCAGCAAACCATCATCGAAACCGCTCTTGCCGGGCGTGATTGTCTGGTGGTGATGCCGACCGGCGGCGGGAAATCGCTGTGCTATCAAATCCCGGCGCTGGTGCGCGAAGGGTTGACGCTGGTGGTTTCACCGCTGATCTCACTGATGAAAGATCAGGTCGATCAATTGCTGGCCAACGGCGTGGCAGCGGCGTGTCTTAACTCGACGCAAACGCGTGAGCAGCAGCAACAGGTCTTTGCGGATTGCCGTACCGGCAAGCTGAAACTGCTGTATATCGCGCCTGAACGTCTGATGATGGATAACTTCCTCGACAGCCTGCACCAGTGGAATCCGGTGATGTTGGCGGTGGATGAAGCGCACTGTATCTCGCAATGGGGCCATGATTTCCGCCCGGAATATGGCTCGATTGGTCAACTGCGTCAGCGTTTCCCGGATCTGCCGGTGATGGCGCTGACGGCAACTGCTGACGAAACCACGCGTAATGACATCGCTCATCTGTTGCAGATGGACGATCCGCTGATTCAAATCAGCAGCTTTGACCGCCCGAATATTCGCTACACGCTGGTGGAGAAATTCAAACCCACCGATCAGCTGTTGCGCTACGTGCAAGAGCAGCGCGGTAAGAGCGGCATTATTTACTGTAACAGCCGTGCCAAGGTGGAAGACACGGCTGCGCGTCTGCAAAGCCGTGGGCTGAGTGTCGGCGCGTATCACGCCGGTATCGACAGCGCCCAGCGCGCGCACGTGCAGGAAGCCTTCCAGCGTGATGACTTGCAAATTGTGGTCGCCACTGTGGCATTTGGTATGGGCATCAACAAGCCTAACGTGCGTTTCGTGGTGCACTTCGATATTCCGCGCAATATCGAATCCTACTATCAGGAAACCGGCCGCGCCGGGCGTGATGGCCTGCCCGCAGAAGCGATGATGCTTTACGATCCGGCGGATATGGCGTGGCTCCGTAAATGTCTGGAGGAGAAGGCGCCCGGCCCGTTACAGGATATTGAGCGTCACAAGCTCAATGCGATGGGCGCGTTTGCCGAAGCGCAAACCTGCCGTCGTTTAGTGCTGCTCAACTACTTTGGTGAAGGGCGTCAGCAGCAGTGCGGCAACTGCGATATCTGCCTTGATCCTCCGCGTCGCTATGATGGTTTGGTGGAGGCGCAGAAGGCGCTTTCCAGCATCTATCGTACCGGCCAGCGCTTCGGTATGGGCTATATTGTCGACGTGCTGCGCGGTTCCACTAACCACCGCGTTCGCGATAACGGGCACGACAAATTGCCGGTGTACGGCATTGGTCGTGAGCAGAGCCAGGAGCATTGGGTCAGCGTGCTGCGTCAGCTGATCCATCTTGGTATGGTGACGCAAAATATCGCCATGCACTCCGCTTTACAGCTGACGGAGGCAGCGCGCCCGGTACTGCGTGCCGAAGTGCCGCTGATGCTGGCGGTGCCGCGTATCGTCACGGTGAAGAGCCGCAGCAGTTCGCCAAAAGTGCACAGTGGCAATTACGATCGCACGCTATTTGGCAAACTGCGTAAATTGCGTAAGGCGATTGCCGACGAATCCAACATTCCGCCGTATGTGGTGTTTAACGATGCCACATTGATTGAGATGGCGGAGCAAATGCCGATTACCGCGTCAGAAATGTTGAGCGTGAACGGTGTCGGTCATCGCAAGCTGGAACGTTTTGGTAAACCGTTCCTGGTGATGATCAAAGAACATGTCGATGAAGAGTAAAGGAAAGAAACCATGTTGATGTTATTCGCCACCGTCGCGCTGGTGCATTTGGTTGCGCTGATGAGTCCCGGCCCGGACTTCTTCTTTGTGTCGCAAACGGCGGCCAGCCGTTCACGCAAAGAGGCGATGATGGGCGTGTTGGGCATTACGCTGGGAATCGTAATCTGGGCCGGTGTGGCGCTGATGGGCTTGCATCTGATCCTGCAAAAAATGGCCTGGCTGCATGAAATCATCATGGTGGGCGGTGGTTTGTACCTGCTGTGGATGGGTTGGCAACTCCTGCGCTCGGCACGTCAGCAGCATAAAGCCCCGCAGGTTGATGCGCCGGTGGTGGAGCTGCCAAAAAAAGGCATGAGTTTCCTGAAAGGTTTTCTGACTAATCTGTCGAACCCGAAAGCGATTATCTATTTCGGCAGCGTGTTCTCGCTGTTTGTGGGTAATGATGTGGGCGCGATGGAGCGTTGGGGGTTATTCCTGCTGATTATCGGTGAGACCTTTGCCTGGTTCACGCTGGTCGCGGCGATTTTTGCACTACCGTGGATGCGTGATAAGTATCAGCGTATGGCGAAGTGGGTCGATGGGATGGCGGGTGTGCTGTTTGCCGGATTCGGCATCCACCTGATTATCTCGCGTTAAATCGGGTTTACTTGCCATTTCGCCACCGGGCAGTGCTCGCGTGCTTTACGTTCAGCATCTGTGCATTAGAACTTGCGCACTGACTACCTTGAAATAGCTGCGGCACTGACGGTTATCACCTCGGTGCCGCGGTTTTTTAAAGCCTCTTACGCGATTCTGCGCGCACTTGCCAGCAAGGCCCCGACGGCCATAAACAAGCCACCGAAGGTGCGGTTCATCAGCTTCATCTGTTTTGGCCCTTTAATCCAGCCCGCAATACGGGTTGCCAGCGTGGCGTAACCAATCATCACGATAATATCGACCACGATGGTGGTGACACCGAGCACCAGATACTGCATCAACTGCGGCTGGTGTGGCTGAATAAACTGCGGGAACAGTGCGGCGAGAAACACGATGCTTTTCGGGTTGGTGAGATTCACCAGGATGGCGCGTTTGAACAGACGACGACGCGGCATCGCTTTTGCCACGGCATCCAGATCAATACCGCCTGCGGAACGCCACTGCTGAATGCCCAGCCATACCAGATATGCAGCGCCTGCCCACTTCAGCACTTCAAACGCCATGATCGATTGTGAAAATAGCGCGCCCAAACCGGCACCCACCAGCACAATGTGAATCGCCAGGCCAAGCTGTAAGCCAGTAATGGAAGCCGCCGCGCCGCGATAGCCATGGCTGATGCCGGTGCTCATGGTGTTAATGGCACCGGAACCGGGTGAAAGGCTGAGGATAGTTGTGGTCAACAGGTAGGTTAACCACCATTCAATGGTCATGTGTGACATTCCCTGAAGTGAACGAAGTGTGACACAATACGCCAGAATATCGCGGTGCGCTATGGCGTACAGACGCGCGATGAGGCTTTTTTTCAGGGGGACGGATGCAGCATCACAAACAGCGTTGGCTCGGGCGAGAGAAAGGCTTTTCCGCCTTTGCTACCGGTCCGCTGCTCGACTTCTGGCGTCGTCGTGAAGAGTGCGAATTCACCGGCGTCGGTAACCTGATGATTCGCTATGTTCGTTTCACCTCACCGCAACATCGCCGTGTCATCCTGATTGTACCTGGCCGCATCGAAAGCTATATCAAATACCCGGAACTGGCTTACGATCTGTTCCACTGCGGCTATGACGTGGTGATTATTGACCATCGCGGGCAGGGCCGCTCCGATCGCTTGCTGGCGGACTCGCATCGCGGCCATGTGGTGGAGTTCAGCCACTATGTTGACGACTTAGAAACGCTGTATCTGAAAGAGATGGTAAGCAACCATTATCAGCAACGCTACGTGCTGGCGCATTCGATGGGCGGCGCGATTTTAGCGCTGTTTCTGGCGCGTCAGCCGCAGGCTTTTCATGCGGCGGTATTCTCGGCACCGATGTTTGGCATTGTGCTGCCGTTGCCTGACTGGATGGCGCACCCGATTTTGGACTGGGCGGAAAAACTGCCGGCGATTCGTGAACGCTATGCGCTTGGCACCGGCCGCTGGCGCGCCAGCCCGTTTGGCATTAATCGCCTGACGCACAGCCGGGAACGTTATCGGCGCAACCTGCGTTTTTACGCGGACGATCCGGGACTGCGCGTCGGTGGCCCGACCTATCATTGGGTGCGCGAAGGCGTGCATGCCGGACGCAGTATCATCAGCCAGGCGGCGAAAATCACCACGCCTTCCCTGGTATTGCAGGCCAGTGAAGACGATGTGGTGGATAACCGCTCGCAAGATATTTTTTGTACGGCGATGGCTGACGCGGGACATCCCTGCGAAGGCACCGTGCCGTATGTGATTCAAGGTGCGCGTCACGAGATTTTGTTTGAAACAGACGCCATGCGCGCTGAAGCGCTCAACCTGGTGGTCGATTTTTTCGAGCGCCACGTTTAACTCATTTTCCGACATCAATACCAGAGGTTTACATGTACCACATCGTCGCATCCGACCTGGATGGCACGCTGCTCTCACCGGAACACCGCCTGACGCCTTTTGCCCGTACCACGCTGCAGGAACTGGTGGCGCAAGATGTCCACTTCGTTTTCGCCACCGGCCGCCACTATATCGACGTAGGCCAGATGCGCGATAACCTTGGCATTCCGGCGTACATGATTACTTCCAACGGGGCTCGCGTGCACAACGCAGACGGTGAACTGGTGTTTAGCCATAACCTCGACGCCGATATCGCCAGCGAGCTTTACGGTCTGCAGTACCACGATGAACATATCCTGACGCACGTGTATCGTGACGATGAGTGGTATATGAGCCGCCATCGCCCGGAGGAGCAGGACTACTTCCGTGAGTCGGTGTTTAACTATCAGGTTTATCAGCCGGGCATGCTTGAAACCGACGGCATCAGCAAGGTGTTCTTTACCTGCGACGATCCCGAACGTCTGGTGCCGCTGGAGCTGGCGATCGAAGCGCGCTGGGGCGATCGCGTTAACGTCAGCTTCTCACTGCCGACCTGTCTGGAAGTCATGGCGGGTGGCGTATCGAAAGGTCACGCGCTGGAGGCGGTATCAAAGCAGCTTGGCTTCTCATTGAAAGAGTGCATCGCTTTTGGTGATGGCATGAATGACGTGGAAATGCTGAGCATGGCGGGTAAAGGCTGCATTATGCGCAATGCGCAGCAGCGGTTGAAAGATACCTTGCCGACGCTGGAAGTGATTGGCAGCAACGCTGAAGATGCGGTGCCGCATACGCTGCGCAAGTTGTTCCTTGCTTAAAAAAATGGGCCGGTGATACCGGCCCACTTTTGTTATGCCATCTGTTTCTTATGTTTATGCTCGCTGACCATGGTGAGCAGCAACAAAATCACCGCCAACACCGATCCCGCAATCATCACCATGAAACCGCCATCCCAGCCGAAGTAATCCACGGTGTAACCGACAATCGCACTGGCTGCCACCGATCCTCCGAGATAACCAAACAAACCGGTAAAGCCTGCTGCCGTGCCAGCCGCTTTCTTCGGCGCTAACTCCAGCGCATGCAGACCAATTAACATTACCGGACCGTAGATCAGGAAGCCGATGACGATCATGCACAGCATATCGATACCTGGATTGCCTGGCGGGTTAAGCCAGTACACCACGGTGGCGATGGTTACCAGCGTCATAAAGAACACGCCGGTGGCGCCACGATTGCCTCTGAACACCTTGTCCGACATCCAGCCGCACAGCAAGGTGCCGGGAATGCCCGCATATTCATAGAAGAAGTAAGCCCACGAAGATTTATCCAGCGTGAAATGCTTTACCTCTTTCAGGTAGGTCGGTGACCAGTCGAGAATGCCGTAGCGCAGCAGGTAAACGAACACGTTGGCCAGCGCGATATACCACAGCAGCTTATTAGGCAGGATGTACTGCATAAAAATCTGCTTCGCCGTCAACTCCTCCTCATGATCCTCGCTGTAGTCTGGCGGATAATCATTCTTGTACGCCTCAATCGGCGGCAAACCACAAGACTGCGGCGTATCGCGCATCAGGGCAAAGGCAATAATCGCGATGAGGATGGCACCAAACGCCGGCATGTAGAGCGCGGCTTTCCAGTCGTTAAACCATGCCATACCCAGCAGAAACAGTAAGGGCGGAATACCACCACCCACGTTATGGGCGCAGTTCCAAACTGAGACAATCCCGCCGCGTTCCTTCTGCGACCACCAGTGCACCATAGTGCGACCGCACGGTGGCCAGCCCATGCCCTGGAACCAACCGCACAGGAACAGCAGCACAAACATCACCATGATGCTGGAGGTGGCCCAGGGTACAAAGCCCATAAACAGCATCACCGCAGCGGCCAGAATCAGTCCGGCAGGTAAAAAGACACGCGGGTTTGAACGGTCAGAGACGGAACCCATGATGAACTTGGAAAAACCGTAGGCGATGGAGATTCCGGACAGCGCAAAGCCAAGATCGCCACGCGAAAAGCCCTGCTCAACCAAATAGGGCATTGCCAGCGCAAAGTTTTTACGGACCAGGTAATAGGCGGCATAGCCAAAGAAAATGCCGATGAAGATTTGCCAGCGTAGCCGACGATAGAGCGGATCGACACGATCGTCAGCGACTTGCGGCTGATGCGGTGCCGGTTTGAAGATACTTAACATGAAGGTGGCCCTCCAGGGCGCAATATTTTTATAAATTCCCAGCAGGTTGGGTCAAAAGCCCTCTGGCGTAACAACAAAACCAAAGTTCCATTTCGCGCAAAGGATAGTGATGGTTGCGCCACGTTACTGTGATGTGTGACACAATTGTTACAGTTTGATGACATTAAAGAGCGATATAAACCAGGAAATGTTGGTATTCGCGCATGAAGCGTCGGGGCTTTTGGGTTTGTAAGGGGAATCCGTTGCCGTGTCGAATCAGATTCACTGCATCTGCAACCAGCGACCTGATTTCAGCAATGGACCTTATCTCAATGAGTGACGGGGATACGGCGATTTGTTTGATTTTAATTTGACCACTCGTCAACCAGATATTTCAGCCCGTCCACGACAGTTTGTTTACACTAGCGCCACTGTTCATTTTGGGATCAATACCGTGCTGTTACTGATCGTTACCACCATTTTGTGGGCTTTTTCCTTTAGTTTGATAGGGGAATACCTTGCGGGCCAGGTTGACTCCTGGTTCTCTGTACTGATGCGCCTTGGGTTGGCTGCGCTCGTTTTTTTGCCCTTCCTGCGCTGGAAGGGCTATCGCGCCTCAACCATCCTGCTTTATATGCTGGTGGGGATGCTGCAACTTGGCGTCATGTATCTGCTGAGTTTTGAGGCTTATACCTACCTCAGCGTGACAGAATTCCTGTTGTTTACCGTGATGACGCCGCTCTACGTCACGCTGATTTACGATTTGCTCAGCAGACGTCGGCTGCGAATCGGCTATGCCTTCAGCGCGCTGTTGGCGGTAGCCGGGGCGGCCATCATTCGCTATGACAAAGTCAGCGATCATTTCTGGTTCGGTTTGCTGCTGGTTCAGGCGGCTAACATCTGCTTCGCCATTGGTATGGTTGGTTACAAGCGCTTGCAGGAAACCCGCCCAATGCCGCAACACACGGCCTTCTCGTGGTTCTATCTTGGCGCGGTGATCATCGCCATCATTGCGTGGAGCCTGTGGGGTAATCCGAACAAACTGCCGACCACTAACCTGCAATGGGGTATTCTGGTCTGGCTGGGCGTGGCGGCTTCCGGGCTGGGCTACTTTATGTGGAACTACGGTGCGACGCAGGTTGATGCCGGTACGTTGGGCATCATGAACAACATGCACGTGCCGGCGGGCTTGCTGGTGAATCTGGCGATCTGGCAGGAAAAACCGCACTGGCCGAGCTTTATTGCCGGGGCGATCGTCATTTTCGCTTCACTATACGTGCACAAGCGTTGGGTGGTGGGAAAAAGCGACACCTAAAGCTAAAGGGAAGGGATAGCGTGGCAGAGGAGCAAAGCGTCCGAGCCATGGATGGCGAAGCCGACCCACAGGGATGTGGGTTTCCTTTGCGATCTGCCACGCTATCCCTGACTGAGCACAAAACCCGCAGCAATTACGCCTTCTTAACTGGCCCCGGACGATTCATCATCGTCAATCCCTTCAAAAAGTTACGTAGAATCTGGTCACCGCACTCGCGGTAGTTTTTATGATCCGGATTGCGGAAAATCGCACCGACTTCAGCCTGTGAAATCTTAAAGTTTGCCTTCTCCAGCACCACCGGAATATCCGTGGTCTTCAGCGCAAACGCGATACGCAGCTTCTTGATGAAAATATTGTTATTCATACGGCGTTCAACTGAAGGTGCGGGCGCATCTTCACTCTTACCGCGACGGAAGAAAATCAAACCGTTGAGGAAATAGCCCATCAGCACGTCCGGCAACTTACGGAACGCCGCATCCTCATCCTTCTTCATCCACGCCTGCACATCCTCCAGCGGCACTTCACTGCCCGCTAAGGCAAAAATCTCCACCACTTTGCTATCGCTTAAATCAAGCATATAGCGCACGCTGCGCAGAACATCGTTACTCGTCATGGTGAAACTCTCTTGGTCGCGGATTGAGGCGGCGCATTATAGAGCAGGCCGGGCAGGGATAACAGCACGGGCGACACAGGTCGCCCGTGGGATGATCAAGAAATTGACTGCAATGAACCCGGGCGAGCGGCATCACGTACAAACGGCAGATGGTCACAGGCGTGCTGGCGGGCGAAGCGTACAAAGGCTTCTAACACCGGCTGACGCTGCTCACCATCGCGCACGGCGGCATATAAACGGCTCCACAAACCCTCACCCAATGTCTTGGTCACCACCAGACCCTGCTTTTCAAAACTCTCCACCACCCAATGCGGAAGGGCCGCAATACCCATCTGTGCTGACACCATCTGAATCAGCAACAGCGTATTATCCACACTCTTCAGCGCCGGGCTGATGCCTGCAGGCTGCAGGAAATGACGCCAGATATCGAGACGCTGACGCTGCACCGGATAGATCATCAGTACCTCATCGGCCAAATCTTCCGGTGAGATATGTTCCAGCTTCGCCAGCGGATGGTCCGGGGCCAGCACCAGACGTACCTCAAAATCAAACATCGGCGTATAGAACAAACCGCTGCGCGGCAGGATATCGGAGGTCAACACCACATCCAGTTCGCCCTGTTGCAGGGCGGGCTGGGGATCAAAAGTCACGCCCGATTTAAAATCGACCACCACTTGCGGCCAGCTCTGGCGGAAATTATTGAGGGCTGGCGTCAGCCACTGAATGCAGCTGTGGCACTCAATGGCAATGCGTAACGTGGTCTGATGCGGCTCGTGGCATGCCTGCAACGCTTGCTGAATCTGCGGCAAAATCTGCTCGGCCAACTGCAGCATGATTTCCCCCTGCGGCGTAAACCGCAACGGCTGGCTCTTGCGCACAAACAGGCGAAAGCCCAGCCGCTGTTCCAGATCGCTGAACTGATGCGATAACGCCGATTGTGTCTGATGAAGCTGAGCGGCGGCAGCGGCCAACGAGCCGGTATTTTGCAACGCCTGCAGCGTTCTCAGATGTTTGAGTTCGATCATGAGAGTCCTTCACATCGAGATTGAACAAATTGCGCTTGAGGAACATACAGTACCCGCAGATTATGGCGGTGTAAACATCTGGACGGCTAAACATCTCAAGCAAGCGCCACCGCCACATGACTTTCGTCCAGTTCAGGCGTTCAGCGGACGGCAATGTCACTCGCTGGATGAACGTAAACGGGCTCGACCCGTTAAGCATATCTGGAGATCACTAAATGACCATTCTGAACCATACGCTCGGTTTCCCTCGTGTCGGTCTGCGTCGTGAACTGAAAAAAGCACAGGAAAGCTACTGGGCAGGTAACAGCTCACAGGAAGCGCTGCTGGCCGTGGGGCGCGAGCTGCGCGCTCGCCACTGGCAACAGCAGAAAGACGCGGGGGTGGATCTGCTGCCCGTGGGCGATTTCGCCTGGTATGATCATGTGCTGACCACCAGCCTGATGCTGGGCAATGTGCCGGCGCGCCATCGGAACCAGGATGGATCGGTCGATCTCGATACGCTGTTCCGTCTGGGACGTGGCCGTGCCCCCAGCGGCAATCCTGCCGCCGCCGCTGAAATGACCAAATGGTTCAACACCAACTATCACTATATGGTGCCGGAATTCACTCAGGGCCAGCAATTCTCACTAAGCTGGACACAGCTCCTTGAAGAAGTGGACGAAGCATTGGCGCTGGGTCACCCGATCAAACCGGTGCTGCTGGGACCGGTCACTTACCTGTGGTTGGGCAAAGTCAAAGGTGAGCCGTTTGACCGCCTGTCGTTGCTGAAAGCGATACTGCCGGTCTATCAGCAAGTGCTGGCTGAACTGCATCAGCGCGGTATTGAATGGGTGCAGATCGATGAACCCGCGCTGGTGCTGGAGCTGCCACAGGAATGGCGTGATGCGTTCAAGCCTGCCTACGATGCGCTGCAAGGTCATGTAAAACTGCTACTGACGACCTACTTTGACAGCATCGGTCAAAATCTCGACGTGATTAAGACGCTACCGGTTCAAGGTTTACACGTTGACCTGGTGCATGGCAGAGATGACATCCAGCATATCCACCAACAGCTCCCCGCCGACTGGCTGCTCTCAGTCGGGGTGATCAACGGCCGCAATGTCTGGCGTGCCGAGCTCAGCTGCTGGTTCGATCGCCTGCAACCGCTGGTCGGGCAGCGTGAAAATCTGTGGATTGGTTCCTCCTGCTCGCTGCTGCACAGCCCGATCGATCTCAGTGTCGAAACCCGGCTCGATGCGGAAGTGAAAAGCTGGTTTGCCTTTGCTTTACAGAAGTGTGCTGAGCTGAGGTTGTTGAGCCAGGCGCTCAATAATAACGATGCGGCCTCGCTGACGGAGTGGAGCGCGCCGATTCGTGCCCGTTCTCATTCTTCGCGCGTGCACAATGCCGCAGTGGGCGCACGTCTGGCGAATATTCAGGCCAAAGACGTTGAGCGCGTCAGCCACTATGACGAACGCGCCAAAGCGCAGCGCCATCGCTTTAATCTGCCTGCCTGGCCGACCACCACGATTGGATCCTTCCCGCAAACCACCGAAATTCGCGGCCTGCGACTCGACTTCAAAAAAGGCAATATCGATGGAGGCCACTATCGCACCGGCATCGCGGAGCACATCAAGCAGGCGATTGCCGAACAGGAACGGCTCGGGCTGGATGTGCTGGTGCACGGCGAAGCAGAGCGTAATGACATGGTGGAATACTTCGGCGAAAACCTCGATGGCTTCGTGTTTACGCAAAATGGCTGGGTGCAAAGCTATGGCTCTCGCTGTGTGAAGCCGCCGGTGATCATCGGTGATGTCAGTCGTCCGCAGCCGATTACCGTTGAGTGGGCGAAGTACGCGCAATCGCTGACTGAAAAGCCAGTGAAAGGCATGCTCACCGGCCCGGTCACGATTTTGTGCTGGTCGTTCCCGCGTGAAGACGTGACGCGGGAAACCCTTGCTAAACAGATTGCACTGGCGCTGCGTGATGAAGTGGAGGACCTGGAAAAAGCCGGGATCGGGATCATCCAGATTGATGAACCCGCGCTGCGCGAAGGCTTACCCTTGCACCAGTCGGATTGGGCGGCGTACCTGACCTGGGCAGTGGATGCCTTCCGCCTCAACGCGGCTGTGGCGCAGGATGAAACGCAGATCCACACGCACATGTGTTATTGCGAGTTCAATGACATCATGGAATCGATAGCGGCACTGGACGCGGACGTGATTACCATCGAAACCTCACGCTCGGATATGGAATTGCTGGATGCGTTTAAAGCGTTCGAATACCCGAACGAAATTGGGCCAGGTGTGTATGACATTCATTCCCCGAACGTACCCAGCGTCGAATGGATTGAAGATCTGCTGCACAAAGCGGCGCAAAGCATTCCGCCCGCACGTTTGTGGGTCAACCCGGACTGCGGTCTGAAAACCCGTGGCTGGAGTGAAACCCGGCAGGCGCTGGCGAACATGGTGACCGCCGCGAAAAAGCTGCGCGCGGAATCGGCTTAATCGTGAGAATCAGGGGCGCCTTGCAGCGCCCCTTGTTATTACGCGTTGGGTGCAACGCCATACTGCTTAAACCAGGCCAACATTCGTACCCAGCCATCAGCGGCTGAGTCAGCATGGTAGCTTGGGCGATAATCGGCATTAAACGCGTGTCCCGCTTCCGGATACACCACGATTTCCGCTTTGGCATTGGCGGCATGCAGTGCCTGACGCATCTTATCAATGGTCTCTAACGGGATGCTCTCATCCTGACCGCCGTACAATCCGAGCACCGGTGCGTTAAGATCGACGGCTACATCGATAGGATGTTTTTGTTGTTTGAGGGTTTTCTCACCCTCTAACCGACCATACCAGGCCGCTGCCGCCCGCACCTGCGGATTGTGCGCGGCGAACAGCCAACTGATGCGTCCGCCCCAGCAGAAGCCCGTGATGGCCATGCGACGAATATCGCCATCGTGGCGTGCGGCCCAGTTGGCAACGTGATCGAGATCGGACAGCACCTGAGAATCGGGCACCTTGCTGACCAGTTCTTTGAACAGTGTCGGGATATCACTGTAGTCACCGGGATCGCCTTCACGGAAGTAGAGTTCAGGTGCGACCGCCAGATAGCCTTCCAGCGCCAGACGACGGCAGATATCTTTAATATGTTCATGAACGCCAAAAATCTCCTGCACCACCAGAATTACCGGTAGTTTGCCTTCATAGGATTTGGGGCGAGCATAATAAGCCGGAAGGTTTTCTCCCTGGCTGGGAACAGAAGTTTCACCGGTGTGAATAGCGTCACTGACGGTGGTGATGGTGCTGCTGGCGATGGGCTGAACGGCAGGGGCAAAGC
The DNA here is from genome assembly GCF_037153115.1 of Pantoea sp. USMM079. NCBI lineage: Bacteria > Pseudomonadati > Pseudomonadota > Gammaproteobacteria > Enterobacterales > Erwiniaceae > Pantoea > Pantoea sp. USMM079. Next base: position 21,379 of record NZ_JBBCKX010000008.1, on the reverse strand, counting down.
CACCGGCTACTGATTTTTGTGCCATATTGTCTTCGGTTTTCATGGTTCTCTCCGTGCTAGCAAATGCGCAATCACGTAACTATAGCCTGCTTCGGGAGCAAGGCTGACGTAGGGTTCAGAGGGATGTGTACTTATGTTCTTCTTCTCTATTAACACTGCCACCCGAACTTACACAGCACCGCTTGTAGCAATTCAGAATTGCCGAGCTGCAATGTGTGATGTGAATCACATAATAATTTTCTGATAATGTAAGTTTCATTGTCGATGGTGAAATAAATCACATATTTATATGGCGCTCTGGCGTAGAGTGACACGCATATCCCTTATCTATCAGGAGTCTGTTATGGCCCAGTCTGACGTTTTCCACCTTGGTATCACTAAAGCCGATCTGAAAGGAGCCACACTGGCTATCGTTCCCGGCGATCCGGAGCGTGTGAAAAAAATCGCTGCGCTGATGGATAATCCGCAGCATCTGGCTTCGCACCGTGAATTCACCACTTACCTGGCGGAAGTGGATGGCAAGCCGGTGGTGGTCTGTTCTACCGGGATCGGCGGTCCATCGACCTCTATTGCCGTGGAAGAACTGGCGCAGCTCGGCGTGCGCACTTTCCTGCGTGTGGGCACGACCGGGGCGATCCAGCCGAATATCAATGTAGGCGACGTGCTGGTGACTACTGCTTCGGTGCGTCTTGACGGTGCCAGCCTGCACTTTGCGCCGATGGAGTTCCCGGCAGTGGCCGATTTCACCTGCACCACCGCGCTGGTGGCCGCAGCAGAAGCCTGCGGTGCCAAAACGCACATTGGTATCACCGCTTCATCTGACACCTTCTATCCGGGGCAGGAACGTTACGACACGTTCTCAGGACGTGTGGTGAATCGCTTCCAGGGCTCAATGCAAGAGTGGCAGCAAATGGGGGTTCTTAACTATGAGATGGAATCCGCTACACTGTTAACCATGTGCGCCAGTCAGGGGCTGCGAGCGGGCATGGTGGCGGGTGTTATCGTTAACCGTACGCAAAAAGAGATCCCGGATGCCGCGACCATGAAACAGACCGAAAGCGATGCGGTGAAAATTGTTGTAGAAGCCGCGCGTCGCTTAATTTAGTGCGCCAGTCAGGGGATGATTACGAGACCAGGCTTATAGGGAGCTCAACAACTGCCTGATTAGAATGTGCGCAATTTCAGCCAATACTGAGACACAGCTTATGCGCAAAATGGTTTCATCTCCACGTCCCGCTTTTATGAATACCCCTGCTGCTGCGCAATCGCGTATTGAGGGCGCAGCAGCACGTTTTCGCGAGGCGATGGCGGCTTCTGACTTTCCTGTGGCACGTCAGTGCTGCGAAGAGGTTTTGCGCGTCATGCCGCAAAACATGCAGGTACTGAGTGACTATGCGCTGACGCTAATGCGCGTGGGGGAGTACAAAAAATCCTACAAAACTTATCAAAAGATCTATCAGGCATCGGCAGCGCAGCGTGCGCAGGCTTCCGACACCTGGCTCGATGGCTTAACCGAAGTGTGTGGCTGGCTGGAAAAGCACGATGAAGTGGCACGTTACGGCCGTGAGTCGCTGGAGAAGTCTGACGCGATCTTTCGTCAGGGCCACACAGTGGCGTATCCCGCAGAAGCACCGCCGTGTTTCAATCCCACCAATCCAACTGAAAATATCATCTCTTTCAGTCTGTATGGTGGCCAACCACGCTACTGTGAAACGCTGATCAAAAATATCGAGGTTGCGCGCGAGTTCTATCCCGGTTGGATGTGTCGCATCTATCTTGACGACAGCGTGCCGCAACACGTCTGGCAGCGTCTGAAGCAGTCAAATGTCCAGTTAGTGGATATGTCACATGAGAAGACCATATTCCCGACGCTGTGGCGCTTTCTGGTGATGGATGATCCATGTGTAAAGCGTTATATCGTGCGAGATGCGGACTCCCTGCTGTCGGAGCGTGAAGTGGCGGCGGTAGAAGCCTGGCTGCAATCGCCCTGCTGGTTCCATCACATGCGTGACTACTTTACGCATACCGAACTGCTGCTGGCAGGCATGTGGGGCGGCTGTCATGGCGTATTCCACAACGTTGAACAGCAGATACGCGACTTTATCGCCCAGTACAGCGGCAGTGAACGCTTCACCGATCAATACTTCCTCAAAGTGGCGTTGTGGCCGACGGTGCGCGAAAGCCTGCTGAATCATGATGACATCTTCCGATTCCATCATGCCCAGGCGTGGCCCGCACATCCGCCAATTCGCTGGCAAACCGAGCGTTTTCACGTCGGCAGCAACGCAGGGTATTCCAGCATGGCGGGCAAGGTGGAGAATGTTGATAACGGCTGGCAGCAGGTTGAACTCACTCACAACGGACAAAGCTGGTGCTATCCCGCCAAAGTGAAAGGCAGTGAATGGCTGTTGCCGATGCCGTTTTTCCTGATTGATGCGTGGAAGGCGGGTGATTTGACGGTGAAAGCGCTGTAAATCATCTGCCAGCTACACAACTGTCTGGACATTCATACAGTAGCGACTTACCTTTTCCCTCAGCGAAACGATCCGCGGGGGGATTATGGATCAGCAACTTATCATTAACGGCGCACTGGCGCTGGCCGGACTGGGTCTCGGCTGGATTTTGGCCCAGTTGCGGGCCGGGCACCAGCACGCCAGCTTCACTACCGAACGCCGCCTGCTGGAAGAGGCGCAACAGCGCCAGCAGCAGCAACTCGAACGGTTACAACAACAAATTCAGCAGCGCGAGCAAGAACTGCGGCAGCTTCATGGCACGCTTAGCGGTGCACAGGAACGGCTGCAACAGCTCGATTACTGGCGTGGTGAGAGCGAACAGCTTAGCCGGGAATTGCGTAATCAGCTGGAAGTGAACAGTGCGCAAGAAGCTGAACTGCGTGAAGTCACCATCCGTTTAGAAGAGACGCGTTTTGGCGCAGAAGAGAAGCAGCGCCTGCTCACTAACAGCGAACAGCGTCTCAGCGCACAGTTTGAGAATCTGGCCAACCGCATCTTTGAAAACAGCGGACGTCGGGTGGATGAGCAGAATCGGCAAAGCCTCAACGGGCTGATTGGTCCACTGCGTGAACAGCTGGATGGTTTCCGTCGCCAGGTGACGGATAGCTTTGGCCAGGAAGCCCGCGAACGCCACACGCTGGCCCATGAAATTCGGCAACTGCAGCAGCTGAACGCGCAAATGGCGCAGGAAGCGGTCAACCTCACCAAAGCGCTAAAAGGCGACAATAAAATCCAGGGCAATTGGGGCGAAGTGGTGCTGGCGCGGGTGCTGGAAGCCTCCGGTCTGCGCGAAGGTTATGAATATCAGACGCAGGTCAGCGTGCAGCTGGAGCAGCAGGGCAGGATGCAACCGGATGTGATCGTGCGGTTGCCGCAGGGCAAGGATGTGGTGATTGACGCCAAAATGACGCTGGTGGCTTACGAACGCTATTTCAACGCAGAAGATGAAGCCACGCGCGAGCAGGCGATCCAGGAGCACGTTAACGCCATGCGCGGCCATATTCGGCTGCTGGGGCGAAAAGATTATCAACAATTGCCCGGTTTACGCTCTTTGGATTATGTGTTGATGTTTATTCCGGTCGAGCCCGCGTTCTTGTTGGCGATTGATCGGCAGCCAGAGCTGATCAGCGAAGCGCTGCAGCAGAACATCATGCTGGTAAGCCCTACGACATTATTGGTGGCGTTGCGCACCATCAACAACCTGTGGCGTTATGAGCATCAGAGTCGCAATGCGCAACGCATCGCCGACCGAGCTACGCGGTTGTACGATAAAATGCGGCTGTTTGTGGATGATATGAGCGGTATCGGTCACAGCCTCGATAAAGCGCAGCAGAGTTATCATCAGGCGATGAAAAAGCTGGCAGAAGGGCGCGGCAATTTGATTGCGCAAAGCGAATCCTTCCGCGCGTTAGGCGTGGAGATTAAACGGCCGATCAATCCCCAATTGGTCGAACAAGCGCAGCCGGAAGAAGCGGGCGAAGATTGGGCGGACGATCCCGAGCCCAATGAAAATGTGGCAGATTCTCCCACCGCTTCACTGCGCCGCATCAACGAATAGCACGGTGGTCGCGTGCTCGCGTAGCGCGACTCTGATACACTTCGGCAAGAATTGTTTGTGGAACAGGTAAACCCGATGGCAGATGAATCACAGCAGGAAACTACTCATTTTGGCTTTCAGACCGTCGCGAAAAGCGAAAAGGCCGATAAAGTCGCGGACGTGTTTCATTCCGTAGCGGCAAAATATGACCTGATGAACGATTTGATGTCGTTTGGCATCCATCGTGTCTGGAAGCGTTTTACCATCGACAGCAGCGGCGTGCGTCGTGGTCAGCGTGTGCTGGATCTGGCCGGCGGCACCGGTGATTTGACAGCAAAATTCTCTCGCCTGGTGGGCGAGACGGGTCAGGTTGTTTTGGCGGATATCAACAGCTCGATGCTGAAGATGGGCCGCGAGAAGCTGCGCAATATGGGCGTGTCAGGCAACGTCAGCTATGTGCAGGCCAACGCCGAAGCGCTGCCGTTCCCGGATAACTATTTCGATTGCATCACCATCTCTTTCGGTTTGCGTAACGTCACCGAAAAAGAGAAGGCACTGGCCTCGATGTTCCGGGTGCTGAAACCAGGCGGACGCTTGCTGGTGCTGGAGTTTTCCAAACCGCTGCTGGAACCGCTGAGCAAAGCCTACGATACCTATTCCTTCCACATCCTGCCGCGTATTGGGCAGTTGGTGGCGCAGGATGCCGATAGCTATCGCTATCTGGCAGAATCGATTCGTATGCATCCCGATCAGGAAACCCTGAAGGCGATGATGAACGATGTGGGTTTTGAAAATACCACTTACTTCAACATGACTGGCGGTATTGTGGCGTTGCATCGCGGCTTTAAGTTCTGATTGATCATGACTTTTACCCCGCTAATCACGGGCGGCCTTGAAACCGCCCTCAATCGTGTTCTGTATCGTGATCGTAGCCTGAAAGCCGCGCGTCAACGTCTGGCAGGTAAAGTGCTGATGCTGCGCCTGCAAGAGCTGGATTTCCCGCTGGTGCTGGTGTTTAGCGAATCGCAGCTGGATGTGCTGAGTGACTGGCAGGACAGCAGCGACTGTAGCGTGAGCCTGCGCCTCAGCACCTTGCCGAAACTGCGCGATCGCCAGCAGCTGACCAGTTTGATCCGTAGCGGTGAGCTGGACGTGGAAGGCGATCTGCAAGTGGTTCAGCAATTCTCTGCGCTAATGGATCTCGCTGAGCTCGATCCAGCCGAGTATCTGGCGCCGTGGATCGGCGACATTGCCGCGCAGGGTGTCAGTCAGGCTGCTCAGCAGGCGCTGAAATTTGTGCAGCGACAGGTGACACGTCGGCAGGATTATCTCGGTCAGGTGCTGACGGAAGAGTGGCGGGTTGCGCCCGGTGCACTGGAGCTGGCGTGGTTCTGTGAAGAGGTTGAAGCGATGGAACGTTCGCTTAATGCGCTCGAAGCGCGTTTAGCACAGCTGGAGGCGAAATGACGCTGGGAGAAATTCGGCGCTTATACTTCATCATCAAGGTCTTTCTGACTTACGGGCTTGATGAACTGATTCCTCACATGCGCATCACGTTGCCGCTTCGTATCTGGCGACGTTGTATTTTCTGGATCCCTAACAAGCACAAAAATGAATCGACGGGCGTGCGCATTCGTCTGGCAATGGAGCAACTTGGTCCAGTGTGGATCAAATTTGGTCAGATGCTTTCGACGCGCCGCGATCTCTTCCCACCGGCCATCGCCGATGAACTGGCGGTGTTGCAGGACCGCGTGGCGCCTTTTGATGGTCTGAAAGCCCAGCAGCAGATTGAACAATCCATTGGCGGTCCTGTCGACACCTGGTTTGACGATTTTGATATTAAGCCGCTGGCTTCTGCTTCGATTGCGCAGGTTCACACTGCTACGCTTAAGTCTAACGGCCGTGACGTCGTGATCAAAGTGATTCGCCCGGACATCCTGCCGGTGATCAAAGCGGATATGAAGCTGATTTACCGCATGGCGCATTGGGTTCCTCGTCTGTTGCCGGATGGTCGTCGTCTGCGCCCGGTTGAAGTGGTGCGCGATTACGAAAAGACCCTGATTGATGAACTCAATCTGCTGCGCGAATCGGCGAACGCCATTCAGCTGCGTCGTAACTTTGAGCAGAGCCCGATGCTGTATGTGCCGGAAGTGTTCTCGGATTACTGCAGCGAATCGATGATGGTGATGGAACGTATTTACGGCATTCCGATTTCTGATGTGGCGACGCTGGAGAAGCATGGTGTCAACATGAAGCTGCTGGCAGAACGCGGCGTGCAGGTGTTCTTCACCCAGGTGTTCCGCGATAGCTTCTTCCATGCTGACATGCACCCCGGCAACATCTTCGTTAGCTATGACCATCCAGAAGATCCGCAGTACATCGCGATTGACTGCGGTATTGTCGGTTCGCTGAATAAAGAAGATAAGCGCTATCTGGCGGAAAACTTCATTGCCTTCTTTAACCGTGATTACCGCAAAGTGGCGGAACTGCACGTGGATTCTGGTTGGGTTCCGCCGGATACCAATGTAGAAGATTTTGAGTTCGCCATTCGTACCGTCTGTGAGCCGATTTTCGAGAAGCCGCTGGCTGAGATCTCTTTTGGCCACGTGCTGCTGAACCTGTTTAACACCGCGCGTCGCTTCAATATGGAAGTGCAGCCGCAACTGGTGCTGTTACAGAAAACGCTGCTCTACATTGAGGGCATTGGCCGTCAGCTTTATCCGCAGCTCGATCTGTGGAAAACCGCGAAGCCGTTCCTCGAAGACTGGATCAAAGATCAGATCGGCATTCCTGCGATTCTGCGCGCAGTGAAAGAGAAGGCGCCATTCTGGGCTGAAAAACTGCCGGAGTTGCCTGAACTGTTCTACGACAGCATGCGTCAGCATAAATTATTGCAGCACAGCGTCGATAAACTGGTCAGCGATATGAATGCGCAACGTACGCGCCATCACAAGGCACGTTATCTGTTTGGCGTAGGGGCTACACTGTTATTAAGTGGCACCGCGGTGCTGTTAAGTCGACCCGACTGGGATTTCTTCCCAGCCTTACTAATGGCCGCTGGCATCGTCACCTGGCTGATAGGCTGGCGCAAGACAAACTGATTGTTTGACTGGTGCAAATCGCGTAATGTCGCAGGCTAAAGCCCGAATTCATACGGGCTTTCTGTGCGTTTCAATTCAGAGTTTTTCACAGAATATTAGAGGCATATCTCATGGGCGGTATCAGTATTTGGCAATTGATCATCATTGCCGTCATTGTTGTACTTCTGTTCGGTACCAATAAACTTCGCAACCTGGGTTCGGATTTAGGTTCTTCTATTCGTGGCTTCAAAAAAGCCATGGGCGATGAGGACGATAAAAAGGATCAACCGAAAGAGCAGGACGCTGACTTCAACGCCAAGACTCTGGCAGACAAACAGCAAACCTCGGCGAGTAAAGACGACGCCCGGGACAAGTAAGGGTTAACTGTGTTCGATATTGGTTTTAGTGAACTGGTATTGGTGTTCGTTATCGGGCTGATCGTTCTTGGCCCGCAACGATTACCGGTTGCGGTGAAAACCGTCGTGGGCTGGATTCGGGCGATTCGCTCCCTGGCTGCTAACGTGCAAAACGAACTGGCGCAGGAGCTGAAACTGCAGGAATTGCAGGACAGCCTGAAAAAGGTTGAGGAAGCGGGCCGTGGCTCACTGTCACCGGAACTGAAAGAGTCGATGGAAGAGTTGCGTAAAACCGCCGATTCGATGAAGCGTTCTGTGCAGCAGAGCATCGATATCGAAAAAGCGGAAGATGAAGCGAACACCATTCATCAACCGTCGTCTGCAGGCACATCTTCTGAATCGGTAAGCCAGCCTCCGGTCACCCCCGCGGCGGCAGAGCATCAGGCTAGCGCACCGGCTCAGGCACCTCAGGCGGTGACGGCAGAGCACAAGGCTAGCGCACCGGCTCAGGCACCTCAGCCAGCGGCGGCAGAGCACCCGGCCAGCGCACCGGCTCAGAAACCTCAACCGGTAACAGCAGAGGCTGCGGCACCTGTTAATACCGCGCAGAATGCGACGCCCACCCCCACCGTAAAAGATGAAAGATAAACATGGCCGTTGAAGATACCCAACCGCTCATCAGCCACCTGATTGAGCTGCGTAAGCGTTTGCTGAACTGCATTATTGCGGTGTTTGCTATCTTTTTGTGCCTGGTTTATTTCGCCAACGACATCTATCACTTAGTGGCTTCGCCGCTGATTAGCCAGATGCCAGCCGGTGCCAGCATGATCGCCACTGACGTGGCTTCACCGTTCTTCACCCCCATTAAGCTCACCATCATTGTTTCGGTGTTCCTTGCGGTGCCGGTGATCTTGTATCAGGTGTGGGCTTTTGTGGCGCCTGCGCTGTATCGCCATGAGCGTAAGCTAGTGATGCCGCTACTGTTCTCCAGTACGCTGCTGTTCTACGTTGGCGTGGCTTTCGCTTACTTCATCGTGTTCCCGCTGGCGTTTGGCTTCTTTGCCAAAACCGCGCCACAGGGCGTCACCATTGCTACTGATATCACCAATTATCTCGACTTCGTCATGACTCTCTTCATGGCATTTGGCGTAGCGTTTGAGGTACCGATTGCGATTGTTCTGCTGTGCTGGACCGGCATTACCTCGCCAGAGGATTTGAAAAAGAAACGTCCCTACATTCTGGTTGGCGCGTTCGTTGTTGGGATGCTGCTCACACCGCCGGATGTTTTCTCGCAAACTTTGCTCGCTATTCCGATGTACTGCCTGTTTGAAGTCGGCGTATTCTTCTCCCGTTACTATGTGGGTAAAGGGCGCAAGGCGTCAGATTCAGAGGATGAGGAACAGAATACCGAATCCTGACAAGGCATTCCCGCACGCGAGCGGGATGAGCGTTAAGAATCTAAACCGCCCACACATTGGGCGGTTTTTTATTTGGGAGAAGACATGTTTGATATCGGTGTAAACCTGACCAGCACGCAATTCGCAAAAGATCGCGATCAGGTGGTTAAACGCGCGCGCGAAGCAGGCGTCACCGGCCTGCTGATTACCGGCACCAATGCGCTGGAGAGCCAGCAGGCGCGTCAGCTCGCGGCACAGCATCCAGGCTACTGCTGGTCTACAGCCGGCGTACATCCGCATCACGCCAGTGAATGGTCGGCAGAGACGGCGAACACGCTGCGCCGTCTGGCTGAGAGTGAGCAAGTGGTGGCCATCGGTGAATGCGGCCTCGATTTTAACCGCAATCTCTCGGCGCACGACCAGCAGGAATACGCCTTTGATGCACAGCTGGCGCTGGCAGCAGAGTTACAACTTCCGGTGTTCCTCCACTGCCGCGAAGCACACGATCGTTTTGTTGCAGTGCTGGAGCCGTGGCTGCCGAAATTGACGGGCGCGGTGGCACACTGTTTTACCGGCACGCGTGATGAACTGGAATCGTGCCTGGCCTTGGGCTTATCGGTGGGCATTACCGGCTGGGTGTGCGATGAACGTCGTGGCCTGGAATTGCGTGAGATGCTGCCATTGATTCCAGCCGAGCGTCTGCTGCTGGAAACCGATGCGCCTTATCTGCTCCCGCGTGATATGCATCCACGGCCGCCTTCGCGTCGAAACGAGCCCTGTTTCCTGCCGCATATTGTGCAGCAGGTGGCGAACTGGCGTGGGGAAGAGGCTGAAGCGCTGGGTGCGCAGGTCAATCACAACGCACGTCAGCTGTTTAAACTGGTTTAAAGCTTACGGAACTGTTTGTTGTCGACGCTGCGCATCACTTGTTTGTTGAGCAGGTTTAGCAGTAACACCGAGCGGGTTTCGCCATCAGGCTCGGCAAAAATAGCGCGCAGCCCCTCAAAAGTCCCTTCGGTGATGATCACTTCATCACCGCTTTGTGGCGTTTCTGGATCCAGCATAATTTGCGGCACATCGGTTTGCAGCGCTTCAATCACTTCGCTGGAGACCGTTGCCGGTTGCGCGCCAAAGCGCACAAAGTGGCTGACGCCGCGCGTGCTACTGATAGTGGTGGTGTGAATCGCTTCCGGATCGAATTCGATAAACAGATAGTTGGGAAAAAGCGGCTCACTCACCGTGGTGCGTTTACCGCGCACAATCTTTTCCAGAGCGATCATCGGGCTGAGGCAATTCACCTCCTGCCGCTCAAGATGCTCTTTCGCGCGCAACAGCTGTCCACGTTTGCAATAGAGTAAGTACCAGGATTCCATAACTGCTCCCAAATATTGGACGCTAAGAATAACAAACCTGCTGTCAGAGTTATAGCGCATCGGCCAGTGGAAACGCGGCTGTGAAATAAAAATCACTACGAATTTTCCGATTGGTGCGGCTTATTAACGCTTTCTTGCAAGAAAATTGACGGCTGATGACCATCTGTATCAGACTCCTTCCCCATCTTTCGCTCTCATTTGAAAAAGGACTGGCTGATGGAACTGTTCTTATTAAGTAATGGCAAAGTGGCCGAAGACGCGCCACTGTTGAGCTACGCTCACCCACAACTGCACGCAATGATCGCCCAACGCGGTATCACCTCGGCCGTACTGGTACCCTATGCCATCATTCGTGGTGACCATGCGCAGCGTGCACAAGACCTGTCTGACTCATTGGGTATTCAGGTGCGCACCGTGCATGAGTTTGACTCCCCGGTGGCGGCGATTGAACAGGCGGAGTTGATCCTGGTGAGCGGCGGCAACACCTGGTTCCTCAATCAGATGCTGCATGAGCACGGACTGATCGTGGCGATTCAGCGTGCCGTGCGTGAGCGAGATGTGCCTTACATCGGCTGGAGCGCCGGTTGCAATGTGGCTACGCCATCGATCCGTACCACCAACGATATGCCGGTGCGCAGCAGCGTGGTCTTGCCTGCATTAGGCCTGTTCCCGGTGCAGATCAATCCGCACTATCTGGATGCTCACGTCAGCGGGCATATGGGGGAAACGCGTGATGAGCGTCTGGCGGAGTTCTGCGCCGTCAATCCACATGAGTCGGTGATCGCCCTGCGAGAAGCCAGTTTCCTGCACGTCAGTGAAAACCGCCTGCGTTACTACAGCGCGCGCGGCGAAGACTTTAAAGTGTTCCGTCATGGTGAGCCAATCGCCGCACATCACGATGTGCTGGCCATTCAATCGCTGGTGCCTTTCTCCTGTCAGCCAGCTTGAACCACAAACCACAACACGCCGGCGTAAATCAGACCTATAATGGCCAATTCACCCTGGCTGGAAGCTAACGCCGCATGAAATATCAGGATTTACGAGACTTCCTCGCGTTGCTGGAGCAGCGCGGCGAGTTAAAGCGCATCACTCAGGAGATCGATCCTGAGCTGGAGATGACCGAAATTGCCGATCGCACCCTGCGTGCCGGCGGTCCGGCGCTGCTGTTTGAGAACCCGAAAGGGTACGACATGCCCGTATTGTGTAACCTGTTTGGCACACCTAAGCGTGTGGCGATGGGCATGGGACAGGAAGAGGTCAGCGCGCTGCGTGAAGTGGGCAAGCTGCTGGCGTTTCTGAAAGAACCCGAGCCGCCAAAAGGTTTCCGCGATCTGTTCGATAAAATGCCGCAGTTCAAACAAGTGCTGAACATGCCGACCAAGCGCCTGCGCAATGCACCTTGTCAGGAAGAAGTGTTCAGCGGTGATGATGTCGATCTGTCGCGCATTCCGGTGATGAAGTGCTGGCCGGGCGATGCCGCGCCGTTGATTACCTGGGGCTTAACCGTCACGCGTGGTCCGCATAAAGAACGTCAGAATCTGGGTATTTATCGCCAGCAGGTGATCGGTAAAAACCGCGTGATCATGCGCTGGCTGTCGCATCGCGGCGGCGCGCTGGATTTCCAGGAGTGGTGCAAAGCCCATCCGGGCGAACGCTTCCCGGTGTCCGTGGCGCTGGGTGCCGATCCGGCCACGATTCTGGGCGCCGTGACGCCGGTACCCGATACGTTGTCGGAATATGCTTTTGCTGGCTTGCTGCGCGGTAATAAAACCGAGGTGGTGAAGTGCCTGTCTAACGATCTTGAAGTGCCAGCCAGCGCAGAGATCGTTTTAGAAGGTTACATCGAACCGGGTGACATGGCGCCAGAAGGCCCTTACGGCGACCACACAGGCTACTACAATGAAGTAGACAGCTTCCCGGTATTTACCGTGACGCACGTAACGCAACGTCGCAACCCGATTTATCATTCAACGTATACCGGTCGTCCGCCGGATGAACCTGCGGTATTGGGTGTGGCGCTGAATGAAGTGCTGGTGCCGATTCTAATTAAGCAGTTCCCGGAGATTGTCGATTTTTACTTGCCGCCGGAAGGCTGTTCTTATCGCCTCGCGGTGGTGACGATCAAGAAGCAGTATGCCGGGCATGCCAAACGCGTGATGTTTGGCGTCTGGTCTTTCCTGCGCCAGTTTATGTACACCAAGTTTGTGATTGTGTGCGACGACGACGTTAACGCACGCGACTGGAACGACGTGATTTGGGCCATTACCACGCGGATGGATCCGGCGCGTGATACCGTGATGGTGGAGAACACGCCTATCGATTATCTCGACTTCGCCTCACCGGTTTCCGGCCTGGGCTCGAAGATGGGGCTCGATGCCACCAATAAGTGGCCCGGTGAAACCACTCGTGAGTGGGGCACGCCGATTGTGAAAGATCCGGCAGTGACCGCGCGTATTGACGCCATTTGGGATGAGTTAGCTATCTTTGCCGAGCCGCCGCAGCGCTAAAGGCGGCAGAAAACCATAAAAAAGGGCACGTATGACGACGTTAAGCTGCAAAGTGACTTCTGTCGAAGCGATTACGGACACGGTGTACCGCGTCCGTTTGATTCCGGCCGCGGATTTTAGCTTCCGCGCAGGGCAATATCTGATGGTGGTGATGGATGAGCGCGATAAGCGTCCGTTTTCGCTGGCTTCAACGCCAATGGAAAAAGACATTGTTGAGCTGCACATCGGCGCTTCCGATCTTAACCTCTACGCGATGGCGGTGATGGATCGCATCAAAAACGATCGTCAAATCACGGTGGATATGCCGCATGGCGATGCCTGGCTGCGTGAAGACAGCGATCGCCCCATTATTCTGATCGCGGGCGGCACCGGTTTCTCCTATGCACGTTCGATTCTGCTGACGGCACTGGCGCAGCAGCCAGACCGCGATATCGCCATCTACTGGGGCGGCCGGGAATTGATGCATTTGTACGATCTGGATGAGTTGAACGCGTTGGCGGTCAAGCATCCTCATCTCAAGGTGATTCCGGTGGTAGAACAACCCGCAGAGGGTTGGGATGGACGTAGTGGCACGGTGTTGACCGCCGTGATGCAGGACTATGAAACTCTCAGCGAGCACGATATCTATATTGCGGGCCGCTTTGAGATGGCAAAGATTGCACGTGAGCGTTTTTGTGCGGAACGTGGTGCAGTTGAAGCGCAGATGTTTGGCGATGCGTTTGCCTTTATCTGAGTAAAAAAGCCCGCCCGAAAGGGCGGGAACACGTGCTTCAACGTATTAAACGCGTTCGAACACCGTCGCGATCCCCTGGCCTAAGCCAATGCACATGGTCGCCAGACCAAATTGCGCATCACGACGTTCCATCAGATTGAGCAGCGTCGTGCTGATACGCGCCCCCGAACATCCCAGCGGATGCCCCAGCGCAATCGCGCCGCCATTCAAATTCACTTTCTCATCAAGCTGATCCAGCAATCCCAAATCCTTAATGCACGGCAGTGTCTGCGCGGCAAAGGCTTCGTTAAGCTCAAACAGATCGATATCCTGCACGCTTAACCCGGCGCGCTTCAGTGCCAGTTTGCTGGCCGGCACTGGACCGTAACCCATGATGGAAGGATCACAGCCGACCACCGCCATGCTGCGGATGCGTGCACGCGGGGTCAGTCCGAGTTCGCGCGCGCGGCTTTCACTCATGATCAACATGGCGGCGGCGCCATCGGAGAGTGCCGAAGAGGTGCCTGCGGTGACGGTGCCGTTAACCGGATCAAACGCGGGGCGCAGCGCAGCCAACCCTTCCAGCGTGGTATCTTCGCGGATCACTTCATCCGTTTCATAGCGTTTCAATACGCCGTCGGCATCGTGGCCATAGGTCGGCACGATTTCGCGTTTGAAATCGCCGCGTTGAGTCGCAGCCCAGGCGCGCTGATGTGAACGCAGCGCAAAGGCATCCTGCTGCTCACGGGTGATGTGATGCATGCGCGCCAGCATTTCAGCGGTTAATCCCATCATGCCAGCGGCTTTTGCCACGGTGCGGCCCAAACCCGGATGGAAATCAACGCCGTGGCTCATGGGCACATGGCCCATATGTTCGACGCCGCCAATCAAACAGCTATGCGCATCGCCCACCATAATGGCGCGTGCCGCATCGTGCAGCGCCTGCATTGACGAACCGCACAAGCGATTCACCGTGCTGGCTGGCACGCGGTGCGGAATTTCGGCCAGCAGTGCTGCGTTACGTGCAATGTTGAAGCCCTGTTCCAGCGTCTGCTGCACGCATCCCCAAATGATGTCATCCAGAGAGGCCGGATCAACGCCGGGGTTGCGGCTCAGCAATTCGCGCATCAGATGCGCCGAGAGATCTTCCGCGCGGACCTGACGAAACGCGCCGCCTTTTGAACGGCCCATCGGTGTACGTACCGCATCAACTATGACTACCTTTTCCATATTCTTTACCTCAGGCACTTTGCAGTGTCGCTTCGTCAATCGGTTGGGCTGCGGGATACCAGCTTTGATGCTGATGCGCTTTGTGCACTAACAGTTCAGGTACCGCATACAACGGGCCGAGTGGGGTGTAGCGTTTGGCTTGATCAACCAGATTGCTAAGGCCGAGCGTATCCATATAGCGGAAGGCACCCCCTCGGAACGGAGGGAAACCGAGGCCGTACACCAGCGCCATATCGGCTTCAGCCGGTGAGGCGATAATCTTCTCTTCGAGGCAGCGCACCACTTCATTGAGCATTGGCAGCATCATGCGGTTAGCAATGTCCTCATCGCTGAACACGCGTTTCGGCTCGCAAATCGGTTCCAGCAGCGCATCAACAGCCGGATCGGTTTTCTTCTGGGCTTTGCCTTTTTTATCTTGCTCCCAGCTGTAAAAGCCCAGGCCGTTTTTCTGGCCGTAACGTTTGGCTTCAAACAGCACATCAATCGCGTCGCGGTAATCCTTCTGCATGCGGGAAGGGAAGCCTTGCGCCATGACCTGTTGTGCGTGATGGGCGGTATCAATGCCCACCACATCCAGCAACCAGGCCGGGCCCATAGGCCAGCCGAACTGTTTCTCCATCACCTTATCGATCTGACGGAAATCAGCGCCATCGCGTAGCAGCAGGCTGAAAGCGGCAAAGTAGGGGAACAACACACGGTTCACAAAGAAACCTGGGCAGTCATTCACCACGATCGGCGTTTTGCCCATCTTGCTGGCCCAGGCCACCACTTTACTGATGGTGGCTTCTGAAGTCTGCTCGCCACGGATGACCTCAACCAGTGGCATGCGTGGTACGGGATTAAAGAAGTGCATGCCGCAGAAGTTTTCTGGACGCTGCAGCGATTGCGCCAACTGGCTAATCGGAATGGTCGATGTGTTGGAGGCGAGTACGGCATCATCGCGCAGATGTTGCTCGGTTTCTGCCAACACTTTGGCCTTGATTTGTGGGTTCTCGACCACGGCCTCGACCACCACATCGGCACGTTCGAAACCGGCGTAATCCAGCGTGGGCTGAATCGTCGTGAGAACGCTTGCCAGTTTGGCACCGTTAATCTTGCCGCGTTCCAGTTGCTTGTTAAGAAGGTTGCTGGCTTCCGTCATCCCCAGCGTCAGCGCCTGCGGATTAATATCTTTCATTTTCACCGGCACGCCTTTCCATGCCGACTGATAAGCAATCCCACCCCCCATAATGCCTGCGCCTAACACGGCGGCCTGCTGCGGTGCACCGGCTGCGTTGCTGTGCTTTTTCGCCAGGCCTTTGACATATTGATCGTTCAGGAAGATACCGACCAGCGCGCGCGCCACATCGCTTTGTGCCAGCGGCACGAATGCAGCGGTTTCCAGTTTCAATGCATCGTCACGACGTAAACCGGATGCCGCTTCAATGGTTTTCACCGCGGTGATAGGCGCGGGATAATGCTTGCCTGCGGTTTGCATCACCATGCTTTTGGCAATGGTGAAGCTCATCGCCGCTTCAATCGGGCTTAATTTCAGTGGGGCCAGCTTAGGTGCCCGACGCGCCTGCCAGCTGCCTTGCGCAACGGCATCCTGTAACATTGTGAGTGCTGCAGCGCGTAGCTTTTCGCTGCTCACGACCGCATCGACCAGGCCGAGTTGCAGGGCGCTGGTGCCATCAACATCTTTTCCTGCGGCAATGATTTCCAGTGCGCTATCAGCGCCGAGCAAACGTGGCAAGCGCACGCTGCCGCCAAACCCCGGCATGATGCCCAGTTTGGTTTCCGGTAAGCCGATGCGTGCAGCAGGCGTCGCGACGCGGAAATCTGTCGCCAGCACACACTCGCAGCCGCCGCCCAGCGCGTAGCCGTCAATCGCAGCGACAGTCGGCACCGGCAAATCTTCCAGGCGATTGAAGATGCTGTTGGCAAACGCCAGCCATTGGCTCAGCTTCTCTTCTGGCGCATCAAATAGCGACAGGAATTCGGTGATATCGGCACCGACAATGAATGCCGGTTTGGCCGAGGTGAGCAGCAGGCCACGCAACTCGGGCTGTTGCTCCAGCACGCTGAGTGCATCGCCCAATGAGGCAACTGTTTTGGTGTCGAGTTTGTTCACTGAACCGGGGGCATCGAAAATCAGCTCGGCAATGCCGTCATCAAGCCAGTGAACTGAAAGGGTATCGCCTTGGTAGAGCATGTCCGTCTCCTGAAACCGCGAAAGGTGATCTGGTCATACCAGATGAGTTGGAGTGTGGGCGGCATGTTAATTTTTTGCAAACGAGTCTTTGCTTATTTGATACGCCGATCACAGCGAGTGCAGCACGGCAACAGACTTGAGGCTGTGCTACACTGCGGCCAATTTCGCGATATCGGAGACAAGTCCATGGATTCACTGAAAACCCTGTATCACGCGCATATCAATACGCTGCAACAGCGAGCGCAACAGGTGCTGGCACGCTTTAAACTTGATGCGATGTTGATTCACTCTGGCGAGCTGTTAACCGTTTTTCTCGACGATCACGACTACCCGTTTAAGGTGAATCCGCAATTCAAGGCTTGGGTTCCTGTCACGCAAGTGCCTAACTGCTGGTTATGGATCGATGGCGTTAACAAGCCAAAGTTGTGGTTCTACTCGCCTGTGGATTACTGGCATAACGTCGAGCCATTGCCCAACAGCTTCTGGACTCAGGATGTTGAGGTGGTGGGCCTGAAAGATGCCGATGAGATTGGGCAACTGCTGCCGGCTCAGCGCGACAATGTGGCTTATATCGGACCTGTGCCCTCCCGCGCCACACAACTCGGCATCAATAGCGATCGCGTGAATCCCAAAGGCGTGATCGACTTCCTTCATTACCATCGCAGCATCAAAACGGATTACGAACTGGCCTGTATGCGCGAAGCGCAGAAGCTGGCGGTAGCAGGACATCGTGCGGCAAAAGAAGCCTTCTTCTCAGGTATGAGTGAGTTCGATATCAACCAGGCGTATCTGACGGCGACTGGCCATCGTGATACGGATGTGCCCTACGGCAATATTATCGCGCTTAACGAACATGCTGCGGTGCTGCACTACACCAGGCTCGACCATCAGCCACCGGCGAAGCGCCACAGTTTCCTGATTGATGCGGGTGCGGAATACCTTGGTTACGCCGCCGACCTGACGCGCAGCTATGCAGCCCAAAGCAAATCGCGTTATGCCGAAATGGTAGAGGCGATGAATAAAGAAGAGCTGGCGCTGATTGCGACGTTGAAAGCGGGCGTGCGTTACACCGATTACCATTTGCAAATGCATCAGCGTATTGCCCGTCTATTGTTAAAATTCGATTTGGTGAAAGGTCTGACCGAAGAGACGCTGGTGGCGGAAGACCTGACCGGTCCGTTTATGCCGCACGGTTTGGGCCATCCGCTGGGCTTACAGGTGCATGACGTCGCAGGCTTTATGCAGGATGACAATGGCACGCACCTGGCGGCACCATTACAGTATCCTTATCTGCGTTGTACCCGCGTGCTCGAGCCGGGCATGGTGCTGACCATCGAGCCAGGCTTCTACATTATCGATTCACTACTGGCAAAACTGCGTGGCGGTAAATACAGCCAGTACTTTGACTGGCAGGCGATCGACGCATTGAAACCGTACGGGGGTATTCGTATCGAAGACAATGTGGTGATCCATGCCAATCGCGTTGAAAACATGACGCGCGATCTGCATCTGGCCTGATGGATGCGTACGATATTCCCGCTGAGGCTGTGAGCCTCAGTGAGGAAACCATTAAGAAAAGCCGCTTTATGACTTATCTGGCGCATACCGTTGGCGTTGAGGCGGCGCGTGCTTTTGTCCAGCAGGTGAAGTTGGAACATCCTGCGGCGCGCCATCACTGCTGGGCGTGGGTTGCCGGTGCGCCAGATGATTCGCAGCAGCTGGGTTTCTCCGATGATGGTGAGCCTTCTGGCACGGCGGGCAAACCGATGCTGGCACAGCTAATGGGTAGCGGCGTCGGTGAAATTACCGCAGTGGTAGTGCGCTATTATGGCGGCATCATGCTGGGGACCGGTGGATTAGTGAAAGCGTATGGCGGCGGCGTGCAGCAGGGGCTGAAGCAACTGATGCGTGCGCGTAAAGTGCCGATGCAATCTTTTACCTTGCAATGTGATTATGCCCAGTTGAGTGATATCGAGCGTCTGTTGCAACGCTTTGACGGCATCATTGAAGAGAGCCATTATCAGGATCGTATCGCGCTACGTCTGGCGTTGCCGCATCCGCAAATTGATGGCTTTCGGCAAAACCTTTCTGATTACAGCCGGGGCGCGCTGACGCTCATCCCGCTGGACAACTAAAAGCATCTGTATAAAGGAACGGCTGAATGCATTTTCGCGCCATTACCCGCATCGTGGGACTGTTGGTAATTTTATTCTCGGTGACGATGATCCTACCGGGGCTGGTGGCCTTAATTTATCGCGATGGCGCCGGACGTGCGTTTAGCCAGACCTTTATGATGGCGATTGTGATTGGTTCGCTGCTGTGGTGGCCTAATCGCAAAAAGAAAACCGAACTTAAACCGCGCGAAGGGTTTCTGATCGTCGTGCTGTTCTGGACGGTGCTGGGTAGTGTGGGTGCGATGCCTTTCATTTTTGCCGAACAGCCGCACCTTTCGGTTACCGATGCTTTCTTCGAATCCTTCTCTGGGCTGACTACCACGGGCGCCACTACGTTGGTGGGCCTTGATACCTTACCGAAAGCGATTTTGTTCTATCGTCAGATGCTGCAATGGCTGGGCGGTATGGGGATCATTGTACTGGCGGTGGCCATCTTGCCGATTCTTGGCGTGGGTGGCATGCAGCTTTATCGTGCTGAGATGCCGGGGCCGTTAAAAGATAACAAGATGCGCCCGCGTATTGCGGAAACGGCTAAAACGCTGTGGCTAATCTATGTCTTACTTACCGTGGCCTGTGCGGTGGCGCTGTGGCTGGCGGGCATGCCGGTGTTTGATGCCATCGGTCACAGCTTCTCGACCATCGCGATTGGTGGCTTTTCTACACATGATGCGAGTATCGGCTACTTCAACAGTCCTACCATCAATACCATCGTGGCGGTGTTCCTGCTGATCTCGGGCTGTAACTATGGCTTGCACTTCTCTTTATTGAGCGGCCGCAGCCTCAAAGTTTACTGGCGCGATCCCGAATTTCGCATGTTTATTGGCGTACAGCTGACGTTAGTGCTGATCTGTACGGTAGTGCTGTGGTTCCACAACGTCTATGCCAGCGGTTGGCAAACATTGAACCAGGCCTTTTTCCAGGTGGTGTCGATGGCAACGACTGCTGGCTTTACCACCGATAGTATTGCGCGCTGGCCATTATTCCTGCCTGTACTGTTGCTCTGTTCGGCTTTTATCGGCGGTATGGCGGGATCGACTGGCGGTGGCTTGAAGGTGATTCGTATTCTGCTGCTGTTTAAGCAGGGGTCGCGTGAGCTTAAGCGTTTGGTGCATCCGAACGCGGTCTACACCATCAAGTTGGGTAATCGCGCACTGCCGGAGCGTATCCTTGAAGCGGTATGGGGATTCTTCTCTGCTTATGCGCTGGTGTTCTTACTCAGCATGCTGGCGATTATCGCGACGGGCGTCGATGACTTCTCCGCTTTCGCTGCGGTTGCCGCAACGCTGAATAACCTCGGCCCAGGCTTAGGTGTTGTAGCGGATAACTTCACGTCTATGAATGACGTCGCTAAGTGGATTTTGATTTTAACCATGCTTTTTGGACGCCTTGAGGTGTTCACACTGCTGGTCCTGTTCACCCCGACCTTCTGGCGTGAATAAGAGAAACAGGATTATCTAATGAAAGCATTGATTCTATATTCCAGCCGTGATGGGCAAACCCGTGAGATCGCAGCGCGTATTGCACAGACGCTAGCGCCGCAGCAGCTGTGTGACGTGATTGATTTACTGGAAGTACAGCAGGTTGAGTGGTCGCAGTATGATCGCGTGCTGATTGGCGCTTCAATTCGTTACGGACATTTCCATCCTGCATTAATGAAGTTTGTTACTCAGCATAAAGCTGAGCTGCATCAGCGCGTCAGTGGCTTCTTCAGCGTCAATCTTACGGCGCGTAAAGCAGATAAGTGCACGCCAGCAACCAACGCCTATACGCATAAGTTCCTGGAGCAGTCACCCTGGCAGCCAGATTGCTGTGCGGTGTTTGCCGGCGCGTTGCGTTATCCCCACTATCGCTGGTTTGACCGTGTCATGATTCAACTGATTATGCGTATGACGGGCGGTGAGACCGATACCTCTAAAGAAGTGGAATACACCGATTGGAATAAAGTGGCGGTTTTTGCCCAGGATTTTGTGCAGTTACCAGGCAAATCGTTGTGAAATAGAGCGTTGTGGCTAAATTTAGGTCGAACGATCATTTTTTTGCAATAAACCCTTGTCAGCTCCGAATAACTCCCTATAATGCGCCACCACTGAGACGGCAAAGCGGCAAAGCGGCAAAGCGGCAAAGCGGCAAAGCGGCAAAGCGGCAACGCAGGCGGCTCAGCAGGGAGTGAAGAAATTCATCCCGCCGGAGAAAAGCGCTGAAAAAAGTGTTTGACTCTGAAGGAGGAAAGCGTAATATACGCCACCTCGCAACAGCAGCTTAAGGCGCTGATTGCACCGCTCTTTAACAATTTATCAGACAATCTG